>JAOPZO010000110.1 GCA_025964065.1 Solirubrobacterales bacterium
GAGCCCGACGACGTCGAGGACGTCGGATGCCGCGGCCTGCACCACTCCCGGCAACGCGCCCGCGAACGCCAGTGCGACCACGGAGGTCAGGCCCGCAACCCCGGCCGTGAGCCGGCGCGGGATGAGCGCGCGCACGGGCGTCCGGTGAGGAGCTGCTGCGGTGCTCGGTCGGCTCGGCCGGCGGACCTCGGCGTGGATCGCTGCGAGGTGCCGGGCGGCGACGGCCTCCGACGGGGGCTCCAGGCCCGCGTCGCGCAACACCCGGACGACCTCCCCGAGCGGCTCGGCGGGCCGCGAGGCATCGGCGGCGCCCGCGAGCAGCCGCTCAACCTGCTCCCCGTCCAGCTCGTGCTTGCGTGAGCGCCCCATCCCCCGTACAAGCGCCGCCGGGCTGCAAAGGGGTACGGGGGAACGCCTCAACGTTCGATCGACTTGGCGACCGTCCGCAGGCCGCGACGCTGGAGGGCCTTGACCGCACCCGGCCGCTTGCCGATCGCGACGGAGATCTCCTCGACGGTGAGATCACCCACGAGGCGGAGCAGGAGCACGTCCTGCTGATCGCGCGAGAGGCGCCCGATGAGGCGGAGCACCTCGGCCTCCCCGAGCCGCTCGAGCGCCTCGGCCTCGGCATCGCCGGCCGGCGCCGCGGCCAGCAGCGCCTCGTCCGCGACCGGATCGACCGGGCGCCGCCCCCGGTAGCGGTGGTCGTCGAGCAGGCGGTGCCGGGCGATGGAGAGCACCCAGCCCCGGAACTGCCGCGCCCCGCCCTCGAACCCCTCGAGGTCGCGGACGACATGCAGGAACACCTCACCCGCGAGGTCCTCGGGCTCCGGCGCCCCGCTGAAGCGCAGGTACCCCACCACCGCCGGAGCGAGGTCGCGGTACAGCTGCTCCCACGCCGCCTCGTCGCCCGTGCGGGCCGCGGCCAGTGTCGACCGGAACGCCCGGTCGGATGCACGTTGCTCGTCGTTGCTCGTCGTCCGCGCCGAGTGCACTGCCCGTTCCACTCCTCGCACCAACCTGCGGCCACCGCATAGGGTCGCTCCCATGTCCGAACCTACTGTTGCGTCGGGCTGGGGCTTCGAGGAAGGGCACGAGATCGCCCCGGAGCGGACGATCGTCGGACACCTCGGGGGCGGCTCGGAGTTCGACGTCTACCTCGTCTGGGACGACCTCCGCCTCACCGTCCTCGTCGCGAAGCTCCTGCGCCCGCACCTCGTGGACGACCCCGACGCGCTGCGGCGGCTGCGCCGGGAGGCCCTCGCCCTGGAGCGCCTCTCGCATCCCATCGTCCTGCGGAGCTTCGACGCCGTGCTCGACGGGCCGCTCCCGCACCTGCTGCTCGAGCACCTCGAGGGCTGGACGCTGCGCCGCATCCTCCGCCGGGGCGGGCCGCTCGGGCTCGAGCAGGTGCTGCCGCTCGCCTTGCACGTGGCCTCCGCGCTCCACTACCTCGCACGCGAGGGCTGGGTCCACCTGGACGTTAAGCCGGACAACATCATCATGGGCCTGCCCCCGCGGCTCATCGACCTCAGCGTCGCCCGGCCGCTCGAGGAGGCGGCCCGACTGCGTTCCGCGCTCGGAACCGACGCCTACATGGCGCCCGAGCAGTGCGACCCGCAGCGGTTCGAGGCGGCGGTGGGAACGCCGGCCGACGTCTGGGGCCTCGGAGCCACGCTGCACCACGCCGTCACCGGCGAGGTGCCCTTCGAGCGCGCGCCGCAGGATGCCGGCTCCAGCGACCTGCACGTCCGCTTCCCGCAGCTGCACCGAGAGCCCGGGAAGCTTCCGCGGGGCACACCGCCGGAGCTCGCGCAGCTCCTCGCCGCCACGATGCACCCCGACCCGGGGCAGCGGCCGACGGCCGCGGCGGTCGCCCTCGCCCTCGAGCCCCTCGTGGAGAGCCTGCCGCGCCGGATGACGCTCGGCCGGCGCGGCATCCGCTGAGGGCGGCTCACGAGCTGCCCGCTCGTCCGCGGTCGGGAACAGGACCCGCCGAGCCGCTTGCAGACCCGGTGTCCAGCGGCTGTCGGGCCACCTGGTGCGGCAGTGGTCCGCGTGGTCGCGGGTTCGAGCCCCGTCGGTCGCCCCTCGTGCAGGGATCAGCGCAGGCCGGCGATCCCGGCGTAGGAGCGAAGGGTCGCCGGCGTGCGGCTCGCGGTCCGCGTCGCGACCGCCACCCAGCGCACGCGACCGGCCGCGGTGCTCCGGTACACGTAGCGCCGTCCGCCGCCCGCCTCCCTCACGAGGACGCCGGGGGCCAGGCGACGGGCGCCGCGGATCGCCGAGGTCCTCGAGCCCGGCCCGACGCCCGCGATGCGATGCCGCGCGACCGTCGAGCCGATGAGGGCGACCGACCCGCCCGGGGTGAAGGCGGTGCGGACGCGCTCCGCGGCGTTGCCACGGTCCTCGACGCACCAGCGCCACGAGCGGCCCTTGCGGGTCGTGGGCTGGCCCGCGCTGCGGAGCAGCTCCTCGGCGGGGATGCCGAGCCGCAACTGGCCCATGCCGGCGCGGGTCAGCCGCAGGCGCCCGTCGCGGCAGGTCTCCTGGCCGATGCCGACTGCGCGCTCCCACGTGCGCAGGTAGGAGTCCGAGCCCGTGGCCATGTCGGCGAGGATCCCGTCGCCCGCGATCTTTCGGAGGTCCTCGAACCAGTCGGCGTAGAGGCCGTAGTGGGCGACGCCCTCCTTGTTGATGTCGAACGTGCGGGTGCCGGACTGCTGGCGCTCGAAGGTCACCGAGCCGTCGAAGGACTTGAACGGGTAGGTGACCGGCGGGCCGGAGGAGGCGCCGCGCGGGGGGCCCTGGCGGCCGAGGCCGTTCGCGTCCGCGCCGTAGCCGAAGCCCGTGCGCCAGCGCGGGTCCTTCTTCGCCCGGAGCTCCTGCCACTTCGCCGCGAAGCTCACCGCCGAGCCGGCGTAGGGGGTGACGAGCCCGCCCAGGCGCAGGATGCGCTGCTCCGCGTCCGGGGTGGACCACGTGTGCGAGGAGACGACGCCCGAGTACCGCTCGGCTTCCACGAGCGTCATGAGCTGCTTGCGCGCCTGCACCCCGAGGTGGTCGGGGTCGACGATCATGCCCTTGGCGAGCATCCGCCGGACGACGTGCTCGCCGAGCGGGCTGAGCCCGTAGCCGTTGCAGTGCGGTGCGGCGGGGTAGATCGGCGCCGTGCCCGCGGGCAGGCCAAGGGTCAGGGCCGCGCCGAAGAGCTGGTCCTGGGCCGGCGTGCCGCTCGTCGTCTGCTCCCGGTCCTGCACGCCCGGGCCCTCCGCGTCGCAGCTGCGCATGTCCCAGTAGCGGCCGGTCTCGAGCCGATTGCCCGAGTTCACCACGGTGCCCGTCGACCCCGAGTCGCCCGCCACGCCGCCGAAGGCGTTGTCGAACTTGTTCACGAGCTCCATCTGGCGCACGCCGAGCGCGTGGACCTCGTCGAGCTGGCGGTCGATCTGCGCCTTGTCGCACTGCGGGACCCCGTTGACGAGACCGCAGCCGAAGAGCCGCGAGACCTCGATGCCGAGGACCACCGCGAGCTTCCCGTCGTTCGCGACCCGCCGCGCCTCGAACGGGTCCGTGACGATCCGGAAGAAGCCCCTGCCGGGGCCGCCGTACTGCGCGTCGATGTAGTCCTGCAGCTCGAAGATCCGCTTGCGCTGGAGCCGCACGGACTCCATGTCGTCGCACGGGTTCGTGCGGTAGGCGACGACCTTGCAGAGCTGCTCGTTGTCCACGAAGAGGTTCACGTAGGTGCGCAGGCCGGACTTCCAGGCCCGCTCGAGCCACTTCCAGTAGGACGCCTCGTGGGTCAGCGAGTCGTAGGCGGGCCACTGGTTGAACGTCGGCCAGCCGACCTGGTCGGTCGGGGCGCCCCTCCCGAGCGCGGTCTCGAGGACCGTGTTGAACGCGCCGGCGGCCGGGTCGGCGTTGCAGTCGGGCAGCGCGTACGGGACGCCGTAGGCGTGCCACGGGCGCCCGCAGCGCGCCTTGCCGCCGAAGTACTCGTAGGCCATGAGGTGCATGTGCGCGTCGATGTAGCCCCGGGTCTCCGAGTACGGCGTGAGCCCCTTGGCGGGGGTCCCCTTGCTCGTGTCCTGGACCTCGGGGTACTCCGGACAGCCCTGGGCGGCGCGGAACGCGAGGCGGCTGCCGCGCGCGAGCTTCGAACCGTCGCGGGCCGTGAGCGTGAAGCCCTTCGCGTTCGTCCCGGCGACCGCGAAGTCGGCCGCGTCGCTCGGCAGCGGCGCGACGCCCGCAGCGGTCACGAAGCGGCGGTCCTTCGTGTACAGGAGGTAGCTCCCGAGCCGCGTCGCCTGCATCCGCACGGGCCCCACGGGAGCGCCGGCGCCGACGAGGTCGTAGCACCCGTGGACGAGGGCGTAACGGTCGTCCTCGCCGGCCGCATGGGCGGCGGACGGGGCGAGCAGGGACACGAGCGCGGCGGCGGCCGCGAGCCATCGGCGATGCGTCATGCCGGAAGACTGACCGATTCCCCGGCGGCCTGCCGAGATGCCGCTCTGGGAGCATGGGCGCGTGTCCGACGCCACCGCCCTGCCGAAGCTCCTCTCCGTCGCGAGCCCCGGTCTGGGGGCGGCCGGCGGCAGCGTCCCCGGCGGGCTCCCCGCGTCGCTCGCGCCGCTCTGGGCCGAGCGCGACGGGTGGGTTGCCTTCTGGTCGGCGCTGCAGGTGTTCCCGGCCGCGGCGGCGGGCGGGGTGCCGTCGGTCGCGGAGGTCAACGCCGCGCTCGCGGAGGCGTTCGGCGAGCTCGCCGCGGGCCACGTCGCGTTCGGCCAGGACCTCTTCGGGGTCCTCTTCACCTGGCACGAGGACCACGTCTGCGCCTTCGACCCGGAGACCGCGGAGCACGAGCCCGTCGCGGACGACGTCGAGGGCTGGGCCGCCGCGCTGCTCGCCGAGCCCGAGGAGCTCGTGGGCTCCGCGTTCGCCTTCGACTGGCAGGAGCGCCACGGCGCGGTGGAGCCCGGGGAGCGGCTCGTGCCGCTGCTGCCGTTCGTGCTCGGCGGGGAGTACGACGACGGCAACCTGGAGCCGCGCGGCAGCCTGCAGGCACTGCGGGAGCGGGCCGCCCTCGCGCGCGTCGTCGCGACCCTCCCGGACGGGGCCGAAGTCGAGTGGCCGCTGCCCGGGACCCGGGAGGGATAGCGGCGGCGGCGATGCTGCGGCCTGGGTGCCGCCAGAAGGCGGAGGTGAGTGCGGGGCCCTCGCTTCCGCCTTCTCGCGGTCCGGCCCGGCGGGCCGCCCGCGCGGCGGCGCGCGTTCGTCGGGGCGCGCGTTCGTCGGCTCATGCACGACGAAGGTGCGGTGCGCGTTCGTCGGCTCGCGCACGACGAAGGTGCGGCGCGCGTTCGTCGGCTCACGCACGACGAAGGTGCGGTGCGCGTTCGCCGGCTCGCGCACGACGAAGGTGCGGTGCGCGTTCTTCGGCCCACGCACGACGAAGGTGCGGCGCGCGGACGCAGGACCACCCCCGCAGCTCGCGAGAGGGCCGATGTGGAGTCCCTCATTCCGCATCGGCCCTTTCGCGGCCCCGCCCCGCGCCGCGCTCGCCCCGCGCCTACCGCAGGGCGAGCGCGGAGCCCGGGGCGCCGGCGCCGCGCTCCAAGGTGACCACGAAGGCCTCGACGACCCGCGGGTCGAACTGCGTGCCCGCGTGGCGGCGCAGCTCCCCGATCGCCGCCGCCGGTGACATGCCGCGGCGGTACACCCGGTCGCTCGTCATCGCCTCGTAGGAGTCCGCGACGGCGAGGATGCGCGCCTCGAGCTGGATGTCGGCGCCGCCGTAGCCCGCGGGGTAGCCGAGGCCGTCGGGTCGTTCGTGGTGGGCGAGCACCCAGGCCGAGAGGTCCGAGAGGTTCGCGCTCGCGAGGATCCGCGCGCCGAACTCCGGGTGCTTGCGCACCTCGGCCCACTCCGCGGCGTCGAGCGGCCCCGCCTTCGTGAGGACGGGGTCCGAGACGCCGATCTTGCCGATGTCGTGGAGCAGCCCGGCGAGGCGGATCCGCTCCACGTGCTCCGGCTCGAGCCCGAGCTCCTGCGCGATCGCCCGGGCGTAGCGCCCGACGCACTCGGAGTGGGCCGCGGTCCCCGTGTCGCGGAGGTCGAGCGTCTCCGCGAGGACGAGCACCGCGGTGAGCTGCTCGACCGGGGCGGGCTCGCCGCCCGGCTGCCGCAGCGCCGAGCGGACCTCGGCGGAGTAGGAGACGGAGCGGTCGCGACCCAGGTGCTTCGCGAGGTAGAGCGCCTGGTCGGCGCTGTGGAGGAGCGCGTCGGCGGTCGTCCCGTGCTGCAACCCGGTGGCGACGCCGATGGAGATCGAGAACGTCCGGTCCTCACGGGACATCTCGGCCCGTACACGCCGCCGCAGCCGCTCCGCGAAGAGGAACGCGCCGTGCTGGTCCGTCGCGGGGAGGATGAGCGCGAACTCCTCGCCCCCGATGCGCGCCGCCCCGTCGACGGCGCGGGTCGTGGCCCGGACGAGGTCGGCGAACTCCTGAAGCACGCGGTCGCCGGCGCGGTGCCCCTGCGTGTCGTTGATCGCCTTGAAGTGGTCGATGTCGCCGACGAGCAGCGACACGGGCACCTCCGTCCGGGTCGCCCGGGCGAGCTCGAGCTCCATGAGCTCCTCGAATCCGCGCCGGTTCAGGAGCCCGGTGAGCGAGTCCTTCCGGGCGACCTCCCCGAGCTGCTCGATGAGCCGCGCGGACCGCTCGTGCAGGATGTCCGCGAGCGTGCCCGTGACCGCGACGGTCCCGAGCGTCATGAGCCAGCGCGCGGCCGAGCCGCCGTCGCCGGCGGGGAGCACGACGAGCACCACCGCGTAGGCCACGGCGACGAGCGCGATGTGGGCGACGGCGGCGCGGCGGGAGAGGAAGAAGAACGCGTCGAAGCCGACCCAGACGTACATCAGCGCGAGCGCGGAGGCCGGATCCCCGGTCGCCCACGTGCCGGCCGAGACGAGCCCGGTGCCGAAGGCGAGGACCAGCGAGAGCGACAGGTCGCCGGGCGGCAGGCGGTCCGCCACCGCGAGCTGGACGAGCCCGCAGACCGACGCGACGAGCGCGACGACGACGACCGCGAGCGGATCGGCGCTCGCCGCCCGCGGCAGCAGGAGGGTGCCGAGCGCGAGCAGGCCGCCCGCGACGAAGAGCAGCCCGAGGGCGCGCCAGCGGACCGCCTCGCCCATGCGCTCGACGACCGCGAAGCGCAGCGCGCGCAGCCGGAGGGCGGAGCGCAGCGCGCGCAGCCGGAGGGCGGAGTGGGATCGGGCGGCGGGCGGGGGCATGCGCTTGGGAGCTCCCGCGCAGCATCGGCATCTGGCCCCAGGACTTGAGTCGCTCGTGCGACGCGGCGACGTGGTTTAGGTTCGGCGACCATGAGCACCGAGCCACCCGCCGCGCCCCGGATTCCCCGCGAGGCGGGCGCCGCCGACTACTCCGTGGGGGCCGCGGCGGCCCGCCGCGCGTTCGCCACGGAGCAGACGGGCGCCGTCCTCGACCACGTCGGCCGCTTCTCCGCCGACCCCGGCGAGCTGCCCGGGAACATCGAGAACTTCATGGGCTCGGCGCAGGTCCCCATCGGGCTGGCGGGGCCGCTGCGGGTCGACGGGGAGCACGCGCAGGGCGACTTCTGGGTGCCGCTCGCGACGGTCGAGGGCACGCTCGTCGCCTCCTACAACCGCGGGATGAAGCTCCTGCGCGCGAGCGGCGGCGTGAAGACCACGATCGTCGACGACGCGATGCAGCGCGCGCCGTCGTTCGTCTTCCCGAGCGCGCGCGAGGCGCGGGCGTTCGGCGAGTGGCTCACGGAGCACTTCGAGGAGATCGCCGCGGCGGCGGAGGAGACGACGGGCACCGGCAAGCTCCGGGACATCGAGCAGTACCCCGCCGCCCGCATCCGCTACACGCGCTTCAACTACACGACGGGGGACGCGGCGGGCCAGAACATGACGGGGAAGGCGACGCTCGCCGCCTGCCGCTGGATCGTCGAGAACTGCCCGCTGCCGATCGAGCGGTACTACCTCGAGTCGAACTTCGCCACGGACAAGAAGGCCTCGCAGGTGAACATGATGCGGGTGCGCGGCAAGCGCGTCATCGCCGAGGCGACGATCCCGGGCGACCTGCTGCGGAGCATGATGCGCGTGGAGCCCGAGGCGCTCTTCCGCTCCCGCCTCGTCTCCACGCTCGGCGGCGCGATGGCGGGGGTGAACAACACGGGCTCGCACTCCGCCAACGCGATCACCGCACTCTTCATCGCGACGGGCCAGGACGCCGCGAACGTCGCGGAGTCAAGCGCGGCCTACGCCTTCGCCGAGCTCACGCCGGAGGGCGACTACTACTACGCGATCACGCTGCCGTCGCTCATCGTCGCGACCTACGGGGGCGGCACCGGGCTCGCGACGCAGCGTGAGTGCCTCGAGCTGCTCGGGTGCTACGGGACCGGCGGGGTCCGGAAGTTCGCGGAGGTCGTGGCGGCGACCGTCCTCTGCGGGGAGCTGTCGCTCTCCGCGGCGATCGTCGCCGAGGAGTGGGTCGAGGCGCACGACCAGTTCGGGCGCAACCGCCCGTAGCGTGCGCCCGCGACCGGCCGCAGCGCGGGGGACCGGAGCCCCCCGCGCTCGCCGGAGCGGGTGCTACCGCGAGATGGCCTCGACGAGCTCGCCGACCTTCTGCTCGTCGTAGTTCCGGGCGATGTCGGCCTGGGAGATGATCCCGACGAGGTCGTGGCCGTCGATGACCGGGAGGCGGCGGACCTGGTGCTGCGACATCGTCCGGAGCGCCTCCTCGAGCGAGTCGTCGGCGCCGACGGTGACGGTCTTCCCGTCGCCCTGGCCGAGCTCGCCCGCCTTCGTGCTCGCGGGGTCCTTGCCCTCCGCCAGGACCTTCACGACGATGTCGCGGTCGGTCAGCATCCCCTTCAGGCGGTTGTCGTTCCCGCAGATCGGGAGCGCGCCGACGTCGAGCGCCTTGAGCTGCTTCGCCGCGTCGAGGACGGAGTCGTCCTCCCCGACGCAGGTCGTGTCCGGGGTCATGACGTCCCGTGCGGTCTTGGCCATGTGTCCAGCTCCTCGGGTTCGGTTTCCAGGTGGCCGCTGGCTACCCGGCGCCGTCGCGGCGAAGGGGCGCACGTCAGCCAACTGACGCGGTGGAGCAGCGGGGTCGTCAGGCAACCCGGACCGGGCATGGGTGGAAGACCCCATCCCCTCCGAAGGAGCCACCCGAATGATCGTTCGCTTCGACCGCATCGCCGTCGAGCTGCCACCGCCGTCCACCCCCGATCCCGCCGGCGCCTCCGTCGTGCAGGAGCTCATGGGCGGGAAGTTCGGCGAGATGTCCACCTTCATGAACTACTCCTTCCAGTCGTGGAACTTCCGCGACCGGCAGAAGGCGCGCCCGTTCTACGACCTGATCGCGAACATCGCGGCGGAGGAGTTCGGTCACATGGAGGTCGTCGCGATGACGATCAACTCCATGCTCACCGGCGTCTCGACGTCCTCGAACGAGCCCGACCCCAGCGACCACCCGCTCGACGGCGCGCAGCTCTTCCGCAACACGCGCCAGTGGATCTCGGGCGGGATGTCGGCCCTGCCGCAGAACTCGAACGGCGACCCGTGGACGGGCGAGTTCGTGAACGCGACGGGCGACCTCGTCCAGGACCTCGTGCACAACTACTTCCTCGAGTCGGGGGCGCGGCGCGAGAAGCTCCGCGTGTACGAGGCGGTCGACCACCCGGCGGCCAAGGCGCTCACGGGCTACCTGCTCGTCCGCGGCGGCGTCCACCAGGTTGCCTACGCCCGCGCGCTCGAGAACCTCACGGGGGCGAACATGAGCAAGCTCTTCCCCTCGCCCAGCATCCCGACGGACAAGATCCCCGAGTGCCAGCCGTACATCAAGCGCGGGGAGCACACGAAGCTCTACCGCTTCTCGCCGACGGACTACCACGAGATGGCGGCCGTCTGGAACGGCAACCATCCCGAGACGGGCGACCCGCTCGCCGTGGTCGACACGCCGCCGGAGGGCTTCATCCCGAACGACCTGCCGGCCGCCACGGCCGTCACGACCCCGGACTGGAACCCGGACGACATCGCCGAGATCTCCCAGCGGCTGCGCGAGGCCGCCGGGCTGCCCAAGCAGCCCACGGGCGAGGTCAAGCCGGTCCCGGACGGGCTCTTCAAGGGCATCGCGGCGAAGGTCACCCCGGGGGGCTGAGGCACCCGTGGGCGGGCGGGTCGGCCTGTAGGGTCGGCCCGTGCCCGCCGCCTACGCCACCCGCCTGCGACTCGAGGGCGGGGTCCTCGCCGCCTCCGGCCTCGCGGCCTCCGCCGCGCTCCTCGCGCGCGCCCCGCAGTCCCGGCGCCGGCCCGCCTCCACCGTGGTGCAGGTCGCCTTCGTCGCGGGCGCCATGG
>JAOPZO010000125.1 GCA_025964065.1 Solirubrobacterales bacterium
GTGCGCGGAGCCCGCGGCGGCGAGCGCGCCCGCGGCCAGGAGGTCCTCGGGCGGCGCCACCGCGAGCTCGTCGAGCACGCGCTCGAGCAGCCCCGTGTCCTGCTGCCCCGCGCGCACGTCCTCGCGCTGCAGCAGCGCCCGGGTGAAGGCCGCGTTCGTGGTGACCCCGAGGAGCTCGAGCTCGCCGAGCGCGCGGTCGAGGCGGCCGAGGGCCGTCGCGCGGTCGGGCCCGTGTGCGATGACCTTCGCGAGCATGGGGTCGTAGCTCGTGCCGACCTCGCTGCCCTCACGGATCCCGCTGTCGATGCGCACGCCCGGCCCCGTGGGCTCGACGTAGCGGCGGACCGTGCCCACGGCGGGGAGGAAGCCGGCAGCCGGGTCCTCGGCGTAGAGGCGCGCCTCGACCGCGTGCCCCCGCGGCACGAGCTCGGCCTGGGTGAGCGCAAGCGGCTCGCCCGCGGCGACCCGGAGCTGCAGCGCGACGAGGTCGACGCCGTACACGAGCTCCGTGACGGGGTGCTCGACCTGCAGGCGCGTGTTCATCTCGAGGAAGAAGAAGCCCGAGCCGTCCGCCGGGACGATGAACTCGACGGTGCCCACGCCCTCGTAGCCGCAGGCCGCGGCGAGCGCCACGGCGGCGGCGCCCATCTCCACGCGCATCGCCGCGTCGACGACGGGGGACGGTGCCTCCTCGACGACCTTCTGGTGGCGGCGCTGCAGTGAGCACTCGCGCTCGCCCAGGTGCAGCACGGTGCCGTGCTTGTCGGCGAGGACCTGCACCTCGACGTGGCGGGGCCGCTCGAGGTAGCGCTCGACGATCACGCGGTCGTCGCCGAACGACGCGCGCGCCTCGCGCTGCGCGGCGGCGGTCGCCGCCTCGAGCTCCTCGGCAGCGCGCACGACGCGCATGCCCTTCCCGCCGCCGCCCGCGACGGCTTTCACGATCACGGGGAACCCGCCCCCGGTGCCCGCCGGGACGACGGGCACGCCTGCCGCCTGCGCCGCCTCCTTCGCACGCCCCTTGTCGCCCATGAGCTCGATCGCGGCGGGCGGTGGCCCGACCCAGGTGAGCCCGGCGTCGAGGACCGCCCGTGCGAACGCGGCGTTCTCGCTCAGGAACCCGTAGCCCGGGTGGATCGCCGTCGCGCCGCTGCGCGCGGCCGCGTCGAGGACCTCCTCCGCGGAGAGGTAGGAGCCGATGCGCACCGCGACGTCGCAGGCGTCGGCATGGAGCGCGCCCGCGTCGGCGTCCGTGACGACTGCGACGCTGCGGCGGCCCATCGCGTGCACGGTGCGCGCGACCCGCGCGGCGACCTCGCCGCGGTTGGCGATCAGCACGGTCATGCGAGGCGCCAGTCGACGGGGCCGGCGACGAGGGTGTGGGAGCCGAGCGGCCGACCGAGGACCAGCGCGACGTCGTGTGCGGCGTCGAGGACGGCCTGCAGGTCGACCCCGGTGCGCACCCCCATCTCCTCGAACATGGACACCAGATCCTCCGTGGCGATGTTGCCCGTGGCGCCCTTCGGGACGGGGCAGCCGCCGAGCTCCCCGAAGCTCGACTCGAAGCTCGTGCACCCGGCCTGGAGCGCGGCGACGGCGTTCGCCAGCCCCTGGCCGCGGGTGTTGTGGAAGTGCGCGGTCAGCTCGACCCGGTCGCCCAGCTCCTGCGCCGCACGCGTGAAGAAGCGCTGGACCTGCACGGGGTTGGCCATGCCGGTGGTGTCGCCGAAGCCGACCTCGGTCGCGCCCGCCTCGGCGAGCGCGCGGGCGAGCTCCATCACGCGGTCCTCGGGCACGACGCCCTCGTAGGGGCAGCCGAACGACGTCGCGATGACGGCCTCGCAGTGCAGACCGGCCTCCGCGGCGCGGGGCAGGACGGTCCGGAGTCCCTCGAGCGACTCCGCGACCCCGCGGTTGACGTTCCTCGCGTTGTGGGTCTCGCTCGCGGAGAGGAAGACGCTCACGGTGTCGAAGCGGTCGCGGACCTCGAGCGCGGCGTCGAGGCCGCGCGCGTTCGGCACGAGGACGGAGCGGTCGACCCCCGCGGGGACGTCGACGCGGGCGAGGACCTCCTGCGCGTCGGCGAGCTGCGGGATGACGTCCGCGCGCACGAACGAGGTGATCTCGATGCGCGGGACCCCCGTGCGCGCGAGCGCGTCGACGAGCCGGACCTTGTCGTCGGTGGCGATGACCTCCGGCTCGTTCTGGAAGCCGTCCCGGGGGCCGACCTCCCGGATGCGGACGGCGCCGGGGAGCGCGCTCATGCGCCGAGCGCGCGGGCGATGACCATCTGCTGGACCTCGTCGGTCCCCTCGCCGATCGTGAGGATCTTCGCGTCGCGGTAGTGGCGGCAGACGGGGTACTCCTCGATGTAGCCGTACCCGCCGTGGATCTGCACGGCCTCCTCGGCGCAACGCACCGCGAGGCGGCCCGTCTTGAGCTTCGCCTGGGCGGCGGTCAGCGTGAAGTTCCGGCCCTGGTCCTTCTCCCAGGCCGCCTTGTAGGTCAGCAGCCGCGCCGCCTCGATCTCCGTGGCCATGTCGGCGAGCTTCGCCTGGATCGACTGGAACTTCGAGATCGACTGCCCGAACGCCTGGCGCTCCTTGGCGTACTTCAGCGCCTCGTCGAGCGCGCCCTGCGCGAGGCCGACGCCCATCGCGGCGACGCCGATCCGGCCGATGTCGAGGATGTGCAGGAACTGCTTGAAGCCCTGCCCGCGCGGGCCGAGGAGGTTCTCCTCCGGCACCTGCACGTCGGTGAACGTCAGGGGCCGGGTGTCCGAGGCGTTCCAGCCCATCTTGCGGTAGGGCGTGCCCTGCTCGTAGCCCGGGGTGCCGTTCTCGACGATGAGGTTCGAGATCTCCTTGCGCCCGTTGCCACCGGTCACCGCGGTGATCGCCACGTGGCCGCTGAGCTCGGTCCCCGCGTTGGTGATGAACTGCTTGGAGCCGTTGATCGTCCAGACGCCGTCGGCGAGCGACGCGGTGGTCTTCACGTTGCCGGCGTCCGAGCCCGCCTCGGGCTCCGTGAGGCCGAAGGCCCCGAGCTTGCGGCCGCTCGTGAGGTCCGGGAGCAGGCGCTCCTTCTGCTCGTCCGTGCCGTAGAGGTAGACGGGCTGCGTCCCGAGCGAGGTGTGCGCACACATCGTGATCGCGACGCTCGAGTCGATCCGGGTGAGCTCCTCGACCGCGAGCGCGTACTGCAGCGACGTGCCGCCCGCCCCACCGACCTCCTCCGGGAACGGGATCCCCATCCACCCGAGCTCGCCCATCCTGCGGACGATGTCGGTGGGAAAGGACTTGGTCCGGTCGAGGTGCTCGGCCACGGGGGCCACCTCGTTGAGGGCGAAGTCGCGGACGGTGTCGCGGAGCGCGCGGTCCTCGTCGGGCAGGTCGAAGAACATGCGCCCACGTTACCGGACGAGCGTTCGAAGTTCGAATCGTCGTTCGGACACACGTATCATGGGCTCGTGGCCACCCGTCCCACCCGGAAGGCGCTCGGCGAGCGCTACGACCGCCGCCGCCAGGAGGTGGTCGACGGCGCGGCCCGCGAGTGGGCCAGGCGCGGGGTGGAGCAGACCTCGGTGCAGCAGCTCGCGGAGGCGCTCGGCATCGCGGCGGGCGGCATCTACCACTACTTCTCGGGCAAGGAGCAGCTGCTCATCGCGATCTGCGACGACCTCGTGAACCCGCTGCTCGAGGAGGCCCGCGCGCTCGTCGCGCGCGAGGCCGCACCCGAGGAGCGGCTGCGCGAGCTCGTCCGGCTCTGGGTCGCGCAGGTCGTGGAGCGGCAGGACCACATGCTCGTCTTCCAGCAGCAGCGCCACGTCATCGACCGCGGCGCGCAGTGGAAGGACGTGCGGGCGAGCCGGAAGGCGTTCGAGCGGCTCGTCGAGCAGGTGCTCGAGGAGTGCGCGACGCGCCCGGTCGACCCGCGCCTCGCGCTCGCGGCGCTGCTCGGCATGGTGAACCACACGGCCCAGTGGTACCGGCCGCGCGGGCACCTCACGAGCAGCCGGATCGCCGACGGCTACGTCGACCTGCTGCTCGCGGCCGAGTAGGCCGGAAGCGGCGGAACGCGGGCCGTCCGCGGCGAGCGGCACGGCACGCAGGCCGGGCTCGTTCGGGCACCACTGCACCGCCGTGTCCAGCCGGCGACCCAGCGCGCTCGACACGTTGCGGCGCCCGGGAGCGCACGGGGTGACCCGGGCGACGTCCTCGTCGCCGAGGGGGAACGCGACCCGCTCCGCCACCTCATCGCCGCGGGAGCATGGGCCGGGTTGCGGGGAACTGCGGACGCGGGACGGGTGGCCCGTGCGGATGGCACCGTGGCCGCGCGGCAGGACCATGGGTGGCCCCAACCCCGAGGTGCTCCCGCATGACCAACCCCAGGACCACCGTCGTCGGCTGCGACGCCCGCCCCGCGACCGTCGACGCGCTCGCGCTCGCCGTGCTGCTCGAGCCGGAGGCCCGGCTCCTCCTCGCCACCGCGGTCCCG
>JAOPZO010000151.1 GCA_025964065.1 Solirubrobacterales bacterium
GCGCAGGTCCTGGGCCTGGGCGCCGACCACGGGGAGGTTCGTCGTCCGGCACGGCGTCGCGGCGACCCCGGGCCGCCGGGCGATGACGTCGACGACGTCCTGGGCCATGCGCCGGTACGTCGTGAGCTTCCCTCCGACCACCGTGAGCACGCCGCCCCGCGGGTCGCCGAGCACGGCGTGGCGGCGCGAGACGTCGGAGGTCTCCTCGCCGTCGGCCTCGAGCAGCGGGCGGAGCCCCGCGAAGCGGCCCACGACGTCGTCCGGCGTGAGGTCGCTCGCGAGCGCGCCGTTCATCGTCGCGAGCAGGAAGCGCTCCTCCTCGGCGCTCACCTCGGGCACGTCGGGGAGCTCGCCCGGCGCCAGCGCCTCGTCCGTGAGCCCGACGAGCACGAGGCCGTCGGGGCGCGGGAGGGCGAAGACGAAGCGGCCGAAGTGCCCGGGGACCGGGACGTTGAGCGCCGCGGCGGGGTCGCCCAGGCGGTGGGCGCCGACCAGGAGGTGCGAGCCCTTCGACGGGCGCAGGCGCACGCCCTCGGCGAGCGTGCCGGCCCAGACCCCCGTGGCGTTCACCACGTGGCGCGCGCGGAGCGGGAAGCCGCTGCCGCCCAGCGCGTCGCGGACCTCGGCGCCACCGCCGTGGAGGCGCTCCGCCACAACGTGGGGGAGGACCATCGCGCCGTGCGCGGCGGCGGTCCGCGCGAGCGCGACCACGAGCCGCACGTCGTCCTCGAGCTGCCCGTCCCAGCTCAGCAGCGCGCCGCGCAGCCCCGTCGGCTCGACGCCCGGGAACCAGCGCCGCGCCTCGGCCGCCGGGATGCGGCGGGTGCGTGGGAGTCGCGTCGGCTTCGTGCCCGCGGCGCGGCGCATGACGTCGCCCGCCCGCAGGCCCGAGGCGACGAGGCGCGCCTGGGTGCCGCTCACGCCGGGCAGCAGCGGCAGCAGCATCGGGAGCGCGCGCACGAGGTGCGGCGCGGTCCGGTCGGCGAGGATCGCGCGCTCCACCGCGGACTCCCAGGCCACGCCGACGTCGCCCTTGGCGAGGTAGCGCAGCCCGCCGTGGGCGAGCTTGGAGCTCCAGCGGCTCGTGCCGCTCGCGAGGTCGCCGCGCTCCACGAGCGCGACGCTCAGGCCGCGGGAGGCGGCGTCGAGCGCCACGCCGGCGCCCGTGATGCCGCCACCGACGACGAGGACGTCCACCTCGTGGCCGGCGGCGAGCCGGTCGAGCTCGAGGGTGCGGCGTGCCGCGGACAGGTCGGGGGATCTCATCGCAGGGCTCCTTCGAGGATGGGGCGCAGCTCCTGCGTCGCGCGGGCGCGCAGGCCGTCGGGGTCGTCGGCGCGGGCGGCGATGACCCACCCGCGCAGGCACAGCTCCAGCGCCGCGGCGAGCGCGGCCGGGTCCGTCCGGCGGACCGAGCCCTCCTCCATGCCCTGCGCCAGGAGGGCGCCGAGCACGTCGAGCACGACGTGCTGGAAGGCGCCGTGGCGCTGGACGAGGTAGGGGAGGAAGAGCTCGGGGTCGACGTCGAGGAGCCGCAGGAAGAGCGGGTCCTCGCTGAGCCGGACCACGCCGTCGGCGGCGCCCGAAGCCAGGCGCTCGCGCACCGTCGGCAGGTGGGCGTTCGCCGCGACGGCGTCGGAGAGGACGCTCGAGAACGCGCGGGTCATCAGCGCCTGGATCAGCGCGGCGACGTCCGGGAAGCGGCGGTAGACCGTCATCCGGGAGATCCCGGCGCGACGTGCGACGTCGGTCAGCGTGGTGCGGCGCACCCCGACGGCCATGACGCACGCGTGGGCGGCGTCGAGGAGCGGATCGTCCTCTTCGTGACGCTGTGACATCAGGCGTCAGTCTGTCACATCGTGCTCCCCGTGGCCAGGGGTGGGACGGGCGCCGGCACCGGGGGACTCAGCTCCCGCCCGCCCGGTGCAGCACCCCCGCGAGCCAGGGCGCGTGGGGGTCGAAGCACCACCGCTCCCGCTCCTCCGCCACCGCGCGCCGAGCCGCGTCGAGCGCCGGGGAGGCGAGCCACGCCGCGAGCGTCTCGGCGTCCTCGTGCAGGACGCCGGCCCCGCTCCGGACCACCACGTCCTGCACCTCGACCCGGTGGCCCGGGTTGGCGCGCGCGATGACCGGCAGGCCCGCGGCGAAGGAGGTCGCGAGGCGGGCCGGCAGGTTGCAGTCGTCCCAGGTCGCGGCGGCCGGATCGCCGCCGTTCGCGCTCCTCACGGGATGGAGCCAGGAGGCGTCGTAGCCCGACAGCACCCGGCCCCAGTCCGCGGGCGCCACCGGCCCGTGGACGTGCAGTCGTGGATCGGCCGGCCAGTCCGGCGCCTCGTGCGCGTGCACGTGGACGTGGGTCCCCGCGCGGGTCACCCCCCGCAGCCAGTCGGCGTCCATGCCGTACGGCCGGCCGACGAGCACCGTGTGCGGCTCCTCGCGACGACCCCAGGGCTCGTCCGCCCCGGCGAAGCGCGCGGCGGGCGGCAGGTCGCCGTCGAGCACGTGGGTCGCTGCGGGGTCCGCGCGTCCCGGCAGGAGCGCCTCCACGTGCGCGGCCTCCGTCGCGCTCGCGTACACCCGGACGTCGACGCCTTCGTGCACCGCCGCGAAGCGCGCCCACTCGCCGCGGGCCCGGCAGCGCTGCGGCGCCTCCTTGAAGTGCAGGACGACCGGGACGCCGAGCCGCCGCGCCTGCGGCAGGAGCGCCTCGACGAGCGGGATGCAGCGCCAGTTCAGCCCGGCGTAGATCACGTCGGGGCGGGTCGCAGGCCAGTCGTCGAGGCCGACGTCGGGCAGCCCGGGGAGGAAGGGAAGCGGCCCGACGGTCATGAACGGCAGGGGGTCGTCGATCCACAGGCCACCGCAGAACGCGACCCCGTGCGGCGCGAGCGCGAGGATGCGCTCCGGGTTGTAGGCGAGCTCCCCGGCCAGCAGGACGCGGGTCACGCCGCCGCCAGCGCCGCGCGCGCGACCCACGAGCCCTGCTCCGGGTCCGTGACGTCGAAGCCGAAGGGCGCGTTGGCCTCGAGCGCCCAGAGCCCGCCGTCCTCGTCCCGCAGCACGTCGACGCCCATCAGCCCGCCGCCCAGCGTCGCGACCATCGCCCGGGCGAGCGCTTCGAGCTCGGGGTCCGCCGGCTCCTCCCGCGGATACGTCGTCCCGTGCGTCACGAGCGCCCCGGGCTCCCGGGCCTTCCAGTAGGCCGGCGAGCAGCGCTGGGGCGTCGCGAAGAGCCGCGCGACCTCGGGCTCGCGCACCCGCTCCTGCACGAGCGCCTCGGCGCCGCCGGCCGCCCGGAGCGCGTCGGCGATGGAGCCGGCCGTCGTGACGTCCCGGGCGCCGTCGCCCCAGTTCGGCTTCACGACGAGCTCGCCCTCGGCGGGCCAGGCCGTGAGCCCCGAGAGCGCCCAGGACCGGGGCTGCCGGATGCCCGCCGCCGCCCACCGCGCGTGGGTCGCGAGCTTGTCGGCCGAGCCGATCAACGCCGCGACGGGGTTGAGGAGCGGCACCCCGAGCTGCTCGAGGAGCACGGCGGCGCGCAGCGTCTCGCCGCAGGCCACCACCTCCTCGGCGAGGACGTGCGGGATCACGAGGTCGAACGGCGGCGGCCCGTCCCGCACCCAGGCGTCCGGGATGCGCGCGAGCTGCGTGACGCGCGCGCCCTCCGCCTCGAGCGCCGCGCGCCAGGCGGCGTCGTAGCCCGTGCCCGCGTAGAACGGCGCGTCGGTGTAGAGGAGGAGCACGTGCATGCGCCGAGCCGCTACCCACGCGGGGGTGCGGGGACACGGGCCGGGCACAATGGGCGGCGTGGATCCGCTCGCCACCCTCGGCCTGGGCGTCTCCGCGACCCCGGAGGAGGTCGCGGCGGCCTACCGTTCGCTCGCGAAGCGCTGGCACCCCGACCGCGCGGGGAACCGGCCGGAGGCCGCCCGCCGGATGGCCGAGATCAACGCCGCGTACGACCTGCTGCGCGACGGCCCGGCCAACGCGGGCGCCGTCGCCACCCCGGCGCCGGTCGCCGCC
>JAOPZO010000154.1 GCA_025964065.1 Solirubrobacterales bacterium
GACCGCGGCGCGGCCGACCGCCTCGAACGCGACGTGCCCGAACGTCGGGCCGACGGCGCGGCCACGGGCGGCGATCCAGAAGCGCGCGTCGACGCGGCCGTACGCGATCGCCCCCTCCCCCTCGTGCAGCCGCCGGATCCCGAGCCGGGCGAAGAGCGCGTCGTAGAAGGCGGCGGAGCGGACGAGGTCCGCGACCTCGAAGGAGACGTGGTCGAACACGCCGCGACCCTACGGGCTCCACGGCGTCCAGGTGGGCGGTGCGAACGGCCGCCCGGTCGCCGCGATCCGCGCGCTCGCCTCGGGCGGGAGGCCCGCAAGGCCCTCGAAGATGCGGCGCACGAGCGCCTCCGCGGTCGCGCCCTCCCCCAGCATCAGCGCGGCGGCGCGCGTGAGGAGCTCCTCCTGCCCGAGGGCCTTCGCGGTGCGCCCGGCCGCCGGGATCGCCCCGAGCGCGAGCGGCTCGCCGTCGGGGGAGAACGTCCCGAGCCGCGCGGCGTAGGCGAAGACCGCGTCGAGCACGAGCCCGTCCTCGTCGGCGGCGAATGCGACGTGGTCCAGGCGCCCGAAGCGGTAGCCGATCTCCGTCCAGCAGAGCTGCGTGAGCTGCACGGCGGTGACCATGAGCACCGCCGCGCGCACCGCGGTGCCCGGGCTCTCGAAGAGGGAGGCGGCCATGGAGCCGTAGCTCGTCGGGTGCGCGACGGCGCCGACGTCGAAGCCGCGGAGCTCCCCGGCGAGCACGAGCACCCGCCGCTCCGAGGCGTCGAGGTGGGCGAACTTGCGCTGCAGCGTCGAGGGTGCGCCGTTCGAGCCGAACGCCAGCAGCGGATACCGGGGCCCGCCGTCCGGGCCGCTCGCCCGGCCCTCGAGCAGCGCCCGCCGCCGCGCCGCCGGCAGCGCCTCGAGGAGCTCCACCCGCTCGCCGTCGAGGAGGTAGGAACGGGCCGGGCGCTCCCACGGGTAGCCGACCGCCGTGGCCCAGACCTCCGGGGTGAAGCGCCGGGCCGGCACGGAGCGCCGCATCTCGAGCATGAAGGCGGCGAACGCGGCGTCGTCCATGGCCAGGCGCTCGCGGAGCCCCGGCTCCTCGATCGGCGGCCACCCCGCGCTCACCGCTTGGCGATGTCCCGGTGGGCCGCCTCCACGAACAGGTCCTCGCGGTTCCCGTACTGCCGGGCGAGGTGCTCGGCGATCGCGACGGAGCGGTGCTGCCCGCCCGTGCAGCCGATCGCGACCATGAGGTGCGCCTTCCCCTCCGCCTCGTACCGCGGCAGGAGGTAGTCGAGCAGCGGCTCGAGGTGGTCGTAGAACTCCTGCAGGTGGCCGTCGCGCCCGACGTACTCGACGACCCGCGGGTCCTTGCCCGTGAGCGGCTTGAGCTCCGCCACGTAGTGCGGGTTCGGCAGGAAGCGGACGTCGAAGGCGAGGTCGGCGTCGCGCGGCGGGCCGTGCTTGTGGCCGAAGCTCTGGAAGGTCACCGCGAGCTTGCGGTTCGCCTCGCGCGGCAGGAACTCCTCGGCGATGCGGCGCCGGAGCCCGGTCGCGCCGATGCCGGTCGTGTCGACGACGGCGTCCGCGTGCTCCTTGAGCGGCGCGAGCAGCTCGCGCTCCGCCGCGATGCCCGTCGTCACGGCGCCCGCGGGCGCGAGCGGATGGCGGCGGCGGGTCTCCTTGTAGCGGTTGAGCAGCGTCTGCTCGTCCGCGTCGAGGAAGAGGATGCGGTGCGGCGCGCCGAGGTCGTCGAGGCCGTCGAGCACCGCGAGCAAGGCGTCGAAGAACTCGCCCGTCCGCACGTCGGAGACGACGGCGGCGCGCTCGACCTTCGAGCCCTCGTGCAGGAAGAGCTCGACGAGCCCGCGGATCATCTCAGGCGGCAGGTTGTCCACGCAGAAGTAGCCCGCGTCCTCGAAGACGGCGAGGGCCGTCGACTTCCCCGCACCCGAGAACCCCGTGATGACCACGAGGTCCTGGAAGCCGGGCGCGGCGGGGTCGCTCACGCCCCCATGATGGCGTGTCGGGCGGTCAGGTCCCCGTGCGGTTCATGAACTCGTAGAGCTGCCGCGCGGTCTTCCCCGGGAGCCCCGGGACCGCCTCGAGCTGGTCCCGGGTGGCGCCCATGACGGCTTCGGGTGAGCCGAAGTGCTTCAGCAGCACCCGCTTGCGGGAGGGGCCGATGCCGGGCAGCCCGTCGATGATCGAGCTCGTCATCGCCTTGTCGCGCTTCTGGCGGTGGTGGGTGATCGCGAAGCGGTGCGCCTCGTCGCGGACGCGCTGCAGGAGCTGGAGCTCCGGCGTGTCGTGCGCGAGGACGATCGGGTCCCGCGTCTCGGGCAGGAAGACCTCCTCGATGCGCTTGGCCAGGGAGATGATCGCGACGCCGCGCTCCCGGAACTCCTGCAGGACCTTCAGGCCGGCGCTGAGCTGCCCCGGGCCGCCGTCGATGACCACGACGTTCGGGAGCGCGGCGAACGACTCGTTGCGGTTGGGGTCGTGCGGGCTCAGGTCCTGCTGGACGATCCACTGCTTCATCCGGCGGCCGAGGACCTCCTCCATGGCGGCGAAGTCGTCCGGCACCCCGTCCTCGAGGCCGCGGATCGTGAAGCGGCGGTAGTCGGACTTCTTCGGCGCGCCCCCCTCGAAGACGACCATGGAAGCGACGGTGTGGGTGCCCATGAGGTTCGAGATGTCGAAGCACTCGATCCGGAGTGGGAGCGTGTCGAGGCCGAGCGCGTCCTGGAGGCTGTCGAGGGCGACGACGCGCTGCTGGCGCGAGCGCTCGTTCTTCAGCTTCTCCTGGTCGAGCGCGAGCACCGCGTTGCGCTCCGCGAGCTCGAGGATCCGGCGCTTGTCGCCGCGCTCGGCCGTGCGGACCTCGACCTTCGCTCCGCGCCGCTCGCTGAGCGCCTCGGAGAGCACCGCGCAGTCCTCGACCTCCGCCTGGACGATGATCTGCGCCGGGATCGCGAGCGAGCCGGAGTAGAACTGCAGGAGGAACTCGGTCGCCACCTCGCCGAGCCCGTCCTCCTGGACGTTCTCGAGGTAGAAGGACTGGCGGTCGGAGAGCACGCCGTCGCGGACCTGGAAGACCTGGGCGTTCGCGTCGACGCCCTCGACGGCGATCGCGACCGCGTCGAGCGTGCCGACCGCCTCGTTGGAGACGCGCTGGCGCTGGAGGATCTGCTGGACGGCGGTGAGCTTGTTGCGCTGGAGCGCGGCGTCCTCGAACTCCTGCGCGGCCGCGGCCTCCTTCATCTTCCGTGTGAGGTCGCGCTCGATCTCCTTGTAGCGGCCGCTCAGGAACGCGACGACGCCGTCGATCGACTCCTTGTACTGCGCCTGGTCGACGCCGTAGTCGACGCACGGCGCGCCGCAGCGCTTGATGTAGAAGTCGAGGCAGGGGGAGCCGCTGCGCCGGCCGGGCTCCACCCCGCTGCACGAGCGGTACTGGAAGACCTTGCCGAGCAGCTCGAGCGTCGCGCGGGTGCGCTTGGCGTTCGAGTACGGGCCGAAGTAGAGGCGGTCCTTGCGGTGGCGCTCGCGGGTGAAGTAGACGCGGGGGAACGCCTCGTCCGTCGAGATCGCGATGTAGGGGTAGCTCTTGTCGTCCCGCAGCTTGATGTTGAAGCGCGGCTTGTACTGCTTGATGAAGCCCTGCTCGGTGAGGAGCGCCTCCGACTCGGAGGCGACCATGAGGAAGTCGATGCGGTCGACGACGCTCGTCATCTCGACCGAGCCGCGGGTCACCGGATTCGAGAAGTGGCTCTGGATCCGCTTCTTGATCGACTTCGCCTTGCCGACGTAGATGACCTTGCCCTTGTCGTCGCGCATGAGGTACACGCCCGGCCCGTCGGGAAGGGTCTTGCGCTGCTCGGCGAGGCGGGTGAGGCGGTCGGACATCCGCGCCCCACGATAGGCGCGGGTCGGCTGCGAACGGGCCGCCCTAGAAGAGCTCGCGCACGCGCTCGACCGGACGCGCCAGGAGCGCGCGGTCGCCGCGGACGACGAGCGGGCGCTGCACGAGCCGCGGGTGCTCGGCCATGAGCGCGAGGAGCTCCTCGTCGGAGCGCTCACCCGGCAGGCCGAGCTCCTGCGCGACGGCCTCCCTCGTCCGCAGCACATCGGCCGGCGCCAGGCCCGCCTTGCCGAGGATGTCCACGAGCTCCCCGCGGGTGATGCCCGTGCGGTGGTAGTCCAGGCGCGTGACCGGCACCCCCGGCGCCTCCTCGGCGAGCAGCGCGAGCACCTTGCGCGCCGTGGAGCATCGGGGGACGTCGTAGACGACGAACGGCTCGGGATCGGACATGGACGAGAAGGCTACGTCGCCGGTCCTCGCCACGACGACCCGCGCGTCGAGCACCGCCCTGCTCGCGGGTCTCGCCGACCGCGCGCACGAGGCCTGACCGCCGCTCCTCGTGAGCGCCCTGCTCCATCTCGCCCGTGTGACTCCTGCCGCTGGGCGCGGTGGAGGAGAACGCCGACGGGGCGGCCACTGGCCGCCCCGTCGGGTGCTGCTGCTCTGCGTTCGGGCTACTTCACCGTCACCACGGAGCTGACCACGATGGAGCCCTTGAGCGGGATCCGGACCTTCGCGACGCCCTTGCTGCTCGTCGTCGTGCGGTAGCTCTTCTTCGAGACCACCAGCGTGACCCGGCGGCCGGCGACGGCCTTGCCGGAGCGCGTGACCTTCAGCGTCGCGACGCGGCTGCTGCCGACGCGGCGAGCGGTGAGCGCCACGACGAACCCGTCGACGCCGCGGGTGCCCCGCGCGCCCGTGATGCCGCGCGGGCCCTGCGGGCCGACGGCGCCGTCCCGGCCGTTGGAGCCGTTCGTCCCGTTCGTCCCGTTCGTCCCGTTCGTCCCGGTCGCGCCGGTCGCACCGGTCGCACCGGTGTCACCCTTCGCGCCGACGGCACCCGTCTGACCCTGCGGTCCGGCC
>JAOPZO010000160.1 GCA_025964065.1 Solirubrobacterales bacterium
AGGAGGGCCGGTGGACGCCCGCCGTCGTCGGCACCCGGCTGCTCGCCTCCCGCGCGGTCTCGCTGCTCCTCGTGGTCGCGTGCACGGCCGGGCTCGGCTGGGCGGCCCTGCAGGCGCGGCAGATCGACCTCGGCATCTCCTTCGCCCGGGCCCTCCCGGCGGGGAGCGAGCCGCGCCAGGCCGCGGACACGGCCGCCCGCGGCTTCCGGCCCGGCATCCTCGCCCCGACCGACGTCGTCCTCGAGGGCACGGGGGTCGGCACCCGGACGGCGGAGCTCGACCGCCTCCAGGCCGCGATCGCCCGCAGCACCGGGGTCGTCGCGACGCTCGGCCCGCGTCAGCAGCAGCAGGCGCAGGCCGTCGACCCGCGGGTCCCGCCCGTCCTCGCGAACCCCGAGGGCAACGCCGCCCGCATCGTCCTGGTGCTGCGCGACGACCCCACCTCGGCGCGCGCGATCTCCGACCTGCGCGCGCTCCAGGAGCGGCTCCCCGTGCTCGTCCGCGACGCGGGGCTCCCGCCCGGCACGCGGCTCGTCGTGGCGGGGGAGACCGCGCTGGCCGCGGACACCGTCGACGCCGTGGTCGACGACCTCGTCCGCATCGCGATCGCCGTCGCGCTCGTGACCCTCGTGCTGCTCGCGCTCTTCCTGCGTGCGCTCGTCGCGCCGGTCGTGCTGCTCGCGGCGGGCGCGCTGGGCTACCTGGCAGCGCTCGGCCTGACGGCCGTGGCGGTTCACGAGCTCTACGGCTCCTGGCAGCTCACCTACTACGTGCCGCTCGTCGGCGCCGTCCTGCTCATCGCGCTCGGCTCGGACTACAACGTCCTCATCGCGGGCCGCATCCGCGCCGAGGCCTCACGCCGCCGGCTGCGCGACGCGGTCGCGGTCGCGGCGCCCCAGGCATCGCGCGCCATCACGGTCGCGGGGCTCACGCTCGCGGCGACGTTCGCGCTGCTCGGCATCCTCCCGCTGCGTCCGTTCCGGGAGCTCGCGATGCTGCTGGCGATCGGGGTGCTCGTCGACGCGCTCGTCGTGCGGCCCGTCCTCATCCCGGCGCTCGTCTCGCTCGTCGGGAACGTGATCTGGTGGCCCGGCCGGGTCGGCGGCCGCGGCGCGGACGCCGTCACGGGCACGCTGGCCACGCGGCTCGACCTCCCCGAGGCCGTCGCCGCCGACGTCACCGCGGACGTCCTCCACGTGCTCGGGCAGCGCATCGGCTCCCGCCAGGCGAAGGAGCTCGCGCGCCACCTCCCGGAGCACCTCGCCGACGCCCTCGAGGCCGCCGAGGGCTGCGAGCCATTCGACGCGAAGGCGTTCGTCCGCCGGGTCGCCGACCGCGGCGGCACGACCGACGCGGTCGCCCGTGACGACGTGCACGCCGTCTTCGGCGCCCTGCGGGAGGCGCTCCCGCCGAGCGAACTGGACTACGTCCGCGCCGCGCTGTCCGCGGACTACGCCGTGCTGCTCGACGCGCCGGTGCGGCACCCGGGCACCACGCCGGTCTGACCTCGACGGCGGTTCGCCCCCGGCTACCGTGGCGCCGTGCTCGACGTCCTGCGCCATCCAGGGGTCCTGCGCGCGTTCCTCAGCTCCTGCGTCGCGCAGCTCTCCATGGGCGCGATCGGCCTGCTGCTCATCCTGCACACGCGGGACGTCACGGGCGACTACGCCACGGGCGGGGTCGTGGCCGGGGTGTACGCGCTCGCCCTGGGCCTCTCCAACCCGGTGCTCGCGCGACTCGCGGACCGCCGCGGGCAGGGCGGCGTCCTCCGGGTCGGGATCCCGCTCAGCGCCGCCGCCCTCCTGGCGCAGGCGGCGCTCTCCGACGGCGCACCGCTCGCCGCCAGGCTGGCGCTCGCGCTCCTGGCCGGCGCGGCGCAACCGCCGGTGGGCGCCTACCGCCGGCGTCTCTGGCCGGTCCTCGTGCCCGACGAGGGCGACGCCCGCCACCGCATCTACGCGACCGAGGGCGTCCTCCTCGAGATCACCTACATCCTCGGGCCCGTCGTCATCGTCGGGGGAATCGGGAGCTGGTCGACCCGGGCCGGGATCGTCGTCTGCGGCGTCTCGCTGCTGCTCGGCGGGCTCGTCTTCGCGCGCCATCCCGCGGTCCGGGCGCTGCGGGGCGAGCCCGTGGCCGAGCGCGACCTGGTGGGTGCGCTGCGTGCGCCCGGGGTCGTCCTCACCCTGGTCATGTTCCTCGCGCTCGGGGTGACCGTCGGCGCCGTCGAGGTCGGCGTCCCGGCCGCGCTGGAGGGCATGGGGGAGCGCGACCTCACCGGCCTCCTGCTCGGCGGCTGGGGCCTCGGCTCCCTCCTCGGCGGCGTGCTGATCTCGCGGGCCGGCGCCCCGTCGCGGCCCGTCCGGAGCCTCGCGCTGCTCGTCGCGGCGTGGGGCGGCCTCCACGCGGCGCTCGCGCTCGCCGGCTCCCCGCCCGTACTCGCCGTCGGCCTCTTCCTCGCCGGCGCGACGATCGCGCCGACCTTCACCGTCATGAACGGGCTGCTCGACCACATCGTCGTCCCCGGGACGCTCACGGAGGCGTTCACGTGGACCTCGACCGGGATGACCGTCGGTGTGGCGGGCGGCGGCGCGGTCGCCGGGAAGCTCGCGGACGCCGTCTCGCCCGCCGCCGCGCTCGCCC
>JAOPZO010000166.1 GCA_025964065.1 Solirubrobacterales bacterium
GACCCGCACGCTCGACGACGCGCTCGCGGAGTGCGCCCGCGAGCGCGGTCGCCAGTTCGCGCCCGCCGCGGTCGACGCGCTCGTCGCGCTGCGGCGCGACGAGCTCGCCGCGCTGCCCGCGGTCGACAGCGTCTCCTGAGCTAGCAGTCCGCGGTGACGCGGGGGTACTGGTACCCGGAGCGCGCGAGCTCGGCCGGGCCCTTGATCCGGTCGTTCAGCCGCTTCCCGGGCTTCCCGATCCGGTTCGGCTCGGGGTACGGGTCGTAGTTCAACGGCAGCGCCTCGGAGAGGATGCCCGCCCGGATGAGCTCGTAGGCCGCGTCGGCCACCGGCTTCGGCAGGCCGGTGAGCTCCTCCTCGTTGACGATCGGGGTGAGCCGGATGACGTGCCCGATCGCGTCGTAGCTGTTCGCGGAGGAGCCCAGGGCGCCGACCGCGGAGACGATGTCGTTCGTGTACGGCTTGAGGTAGCGGACCATCGGGTTGAGCTGGCACAGCGTCCGGCGCAGCTGCGGGAAGGCAGCGCGGGCCGGCCCCGAGAGCGTGCGGACGTTCGCGAGCGTCCGCTGCAGCGGTGGAGCCGCCTGGCCGAGGATGCGGACGAGGCCGCGGCCCTCCTGGGCGGCGGGCCGCAGGCGGCGGACCGCGGGGCGCACCTCGCGCACCGCGGTGCCGAGGTTCGCGAGCACCGGGGTGGCCCGGTCGGTGACGCGCGCGACGGTCCCGCTCGTCTCCCGGACCTGCGAGAGGGTGCCGGGCAGGACGGCGAGGAGCTTCCGGAGCTCCGCGTCTCGATCACCGATGGCCCGGACGCTCGCGAGGCCCTGGCGGCCGATGGTCTCGATCGCCTCGTCGCGCTCGCCGACCGCGGCGGTGAGGTTGCCGAGCTGCTGGACGAGCCGGCTGACCTGCTCGCGGTCGCGGTTGACGACGCGGATGACGTCCGCGAACGGGTTGATGGTCCCCGTCGCGTTGCCGAGCAGTTCGTTGAGCCGCTCGCCTCGGTGATCCAGCGCGGCGCCCGTCGAGCGGAGGAGCTGGCGCGCGCGCGCCTGGGTCTTGCCGCTCAGGGTGGAGAGGACGGTGTCGACGTCGACGAAGTCGCCGGCCCGGTCGATGGGCAGCATCGCGCCGTCCTCCAGCATGGTGTCCGCGTCGCCGGGGTCGATCGAGACGTAGTTCTCGCCGACGGGCGTGTGCTGGCGGAGCTTCACCTTGGAGTCGGCGGGGATCGGGAACACCGATGCGTCGGTGATCTCCATGTCGATGACCGCACCGAGCCCTTGGCGCTCGACCTTCTTGACCGTGCCGACCGCGGCGCCCGACATCGTCACACGGGAGCCCGTGGCGAGCGTCGCCGCCGTCGGGACGAGCGCGCGGACGCGGTACGTCTCGCCGACGCGGGGCATCCCGCCGCCGAGGTAGATGAGCCCGACGACGATCGCGACGGCGACGGTGACGAGCCCGAGGACGGTGGCCAGGTGGCCGGAGAAACCGGGGATCTTCCTGCGCATCAGCGACCGTCTCCTGGCCGGGCGGGGCGACCGCCGATGGGGCGGCCGGGGGTGCAGGCCGCGGGGGCGAACTCGGACGGGTCGCTGAGGACGCCCGTGGACTGCGCGCCCGCGGTCAGGTTCCCGCGCGGGTACCCGGCGTTGGAGTCGCCGAGCTTGGAGATGGAGGCGTTCCACTGGAAGAACCCGACGACGCCCTTCCTGCAGCCCGCGAGGTTCCCCGTGACCTTGTCGACCGTGTCGACCTGGGGCTGCAGGGAGCGCACCACGCGGCTCAGGTCGCTCGACAGCGGGCGAAGTGAGGCGCTCAGCGGGACGAGGCGCTTGACCGGGGCCTGCAGGGCGGCCACGGCGGGCGCGGCGGAGCGGTTGAGGCGCAGGAGCGCGTCGAGCGAGCCCGGGAGCTCGTCCGAGACCGGCCCGAGGGCGCGGACGGCGGTGTCGACGTCCCCGAGGACGCCGCGGACGGCGGTGAAGGTCGTGTCGACGGCGTCGAGGGTCGGCGGAAGCGCCTCGAGCGTCGCGGCGAGGTCGCCCCGGCCGTCCTTCAGCGTGGTCAGCGTCCGGCTGCCCTGGGTCACGAGGCGGTCGAGCGAGGTCTGCCGCTCCGCGAGCGCCTCGGTGAGGATGCCGGTGTTCGTGACGAGCTGGGCGACCATGGGCTCGCGGTCGGCGAGCTGCTTCGTCACCTGGCCGAGCTGGTCGATGAACGGCGCGGCCTGCTGGAAGGCGGTCCGGAGCCGTGCGCCGTTGCCCTCCATGCCGCCGCCGAGCTCGTCGAGCAGCGTGCGGAGGCGGACGCGGACGGGCGTGCTGAAGACGCCGAGGACCTCGTTGACGCTCACGGGCACCGCGGTGCGCGAGGGGGCGAGCGGCGTGTCGGCGTCGAGCTTGCCGGCCTTCGCGGTGCCCCGGTCCACGACGTCGAGGTACATGTCCTGCAGCGCGGTGTTCGGGCGGAGCTCGGCGCGGGCGTCCCGGAACACGTCGCCGTACCGCTTCTGGACCCTGGCGAGGAGCACCGCCTGGCTGCCCTGCGTCTCGACCCGCGTGATGGTGCCGATCGCGATCCCCTTCAGGCGCACCTCGTTCGCGCCCTCGACGACGCCCGTGGCGTCCTCGACGGCGAACGCCAGCTCCTGGTTCTTCGAGAGCAGCGTGCGGCTGACGTTCGTGGCGATGTAGACGGCGACGAGCAGGCCGATGACCACGCCGACGACCACCACGACGAACGGGCGGGCGCCGCGCTTGGCCTCGAGCTGCAGGCGATCGCGGTTGACCCGGGTGGTGATGCGGTCGCGGGGCTCCGCGAGGCGGCGGGGGTCGGGGCTCATCGTCCGCTCCTCGCCGCGGGGGCCTCGCTGCCCGGGACGGGCGACAGCGGCTTGTAGTCGAACACGGAGTTCACGGTCCTCTGCAGGTCCTGGCACTGCGCGACCTGGGCCTTGTCCGGGTTGTTCACGTAGGTCTGGCAGGGCAGGTACAGCGGGGCGCTGCCGGCGGTGAGCGCGAAGCGCAGCACGTGGCCCTGTGCGTCCTCCTGGCCCGCGGTCTCCGACCCGAGGCCGGCGAACGTGCCGCCGATCATCACCGTGGTCGACTTGCCGGTCCCGGGGTCCACCTCGGCGAGGTACGGGAGGATCGTTTGCTGCAGGCGGTCGATGCTCGGCTGCAGCTCCGTGAGGAGCGGTAGGCCGCTCGTGGCGGTGCGGGCGAGGGAGCGGACGGTCGGCCGGAGGTCCTCGAGGAGCGGGACGGCCGTGCGCAGCAGCGTGTCGGCACCGCGCACGGTCGGGTTCAGCGCCTTCAGCGTCGGGCCGACCCGTCCCGCGGGTGCCCGCAGGTCGCGGACGAGCGGGGTGGCGAGCGCGAGCGTGCCGTCGAGCTGCCCGAGGGTCAGGTTCGTGCGCTGCAGGACCCCGGGGGCCTTGGTGAGCGTGCTCTGGATCGCGGCGGCGCGGGAGCCCGTGGTCTCGAGCGTCGCGGCGGCGCCCGCCACGACCTGCCGGAGCTCCGCGGGGGAGCGGCCCAGGACCTCGACGACGTCGGCGGTCGAGCCCACGAGACGGCGCAGGTCGATCTCGGGCCGGGTGCCGCGCAGGCCGCGGATGCCCTTCTCGGTGTCCGGAGAGATCCGCGCGAGCGACTCGAGCGCGTTTCCGACCGCCGTGTCGTCCTCGAGCGCGGTGCCGAGCTCGCCCGGGAGCGTCTGGAGCCCGCGGCGTGCGCCCTTGCGGAACACCCCGGCGACGTCCTCGAGCTCGACCTGGTTCGTGGTCCGCTCGGCCGGAATCGTGCCCCGGAGCTCGCCGCGGCCGGCGGTGCCGCGGTCGAGGTCGAGGAAGAACGAGGAGCCGAGGACCGTGCGCCAACGGAGGTTCGCGCCCGCGTCGGCGTAGAGCGGGCCGGCGTCCTCGGCGACGTCCATCTCGACGCGGGCCCAGCGGCCGCCGTCCACCGCGGTGATCTTCGCGACCCTGCCCGCGTCGACGCCGTCGACCCGGACGGGGTTGCCGACCGCGAGCTGCTGCGCGTTGGCGAGCATCGCCGTGACCGTGCGGGCCTCGTCGCCGCTCAGGAGCTTGCGGCCGATGCCGGTGAAGTTCGCGAGGACGACGGTGCCGACGAGGAGCATCGTCACGAGCCCGACCAGGGAGGTCCGGCCGCCGAGGCGGGCGCCGAGGGAGCTCATCGGGCCGGCACCGGCTTCTGCACGGTCGCGGGGTACACGGACGGGCCGTACTTGCAGGGCTCGGGGTAGCCGTCGCGGACCGTCAGCGTCCCGTCGAGGTTCGCGATGCCGGTGGCCTCCTCAAGCGCCGGGGCGACCGCCTGCAGGCGGAAGCCCATGAGCGGCCCGTTCGGCCCCTCACCCGTGCCGCCGAAGCCGGTCATGCTGCGGAAGGTGACGCCGGTGTTGACGATGTCGCAGCCGTAGCGGCCGAGCGTCTCGACCATCGGCTTCAGGTCGTCCGCGGCCGTGAACAGCGGCCGGAGCACGGGGCGCAGGCCCGAGGTGACCTGCAGGAGCTTCGGGATCGTGGGCTGCGCCTCGCGGAGCAGCGCGTCCGTGCGCGCCAGCGGCGTGCGGCTCTCGCGCAGGAGCGCGGAGGCGGCGCGCAGGCCGCCCGGGGCGCTCGGAAGCGTGCGGGAG
>JAOPZO010000186.1 GCA_025964065.1 Solirubrobacterales bacterium
GGCGAGGGTGGCGTTGAGCGCGGCGACGATCCCCGGCCGCGAGACCACCAGGGTCCCGACTAGGTCGAAGAGCACGGCGGTCGGGGCGCTCATTCCGTGCCGAAGATGCGGTCGCCCGCGTCGCCGAGGCCCGGGCGGATGTAGCCCTTCTCGTCGAGCTGGCGGTCGAGCGCCCCGATGATGATCGGCGGGAGGTCGGGCATCGCCTCGCGGACGCGCTGCACGCCCTCGGGCGCGGCGACGAGGCAGACGAGCCGGAGGTCGGTCGCCCCCGCCTCGCGCAGGCGGGTGAGCGCGGCGACGGCGGAGCCACCCGTGGCGAGCATGGGGTCGACGACGAACGTCGTGGCCCCGTCGATGACGTCGGGAAGCGACTCGTAGTACGCCTCGGGCTCGAGCGTCTCCTCGTTGCGCCGCATGCCGAGGTGGCCGATCGCGGCCTCGGGCACCAGGCGCAGGAACCCGTCCACCATTCCGAGCCCGGCGCGCAGGATCGCCACGACCGCGATGGGCTTCGCGGGCCGCTGCGCCGGGGCCGGCTCGAGCGGCGTGAGCACATGGAAGTCCTCGCGGTCGAGCTCGCGCGTCGCCTCGTAGGCGAGGATCGCCGCCGCCTCCCCGAGGGCGTGGCGGAACTGCTCCCGGCTCGTGTCCGCCGAGCGGAGCACGGCGAGGTGGCGGGCCAGCAGCGGGTGGTCGACGACGATGAGTCCGTCCATTGCGGGCGGAGGCTATCGGCAGGCCGCTAGCGTCCCGGACTTGTCCGCACCGCACCGCAACGTCGAGCTCAAGGGGCACGACCCCGACCCCGCCGCCACGCTGGCGGCCGCCCTGGCCCACGGGGCCTCGGACGAGGGGGTGATCCGCCAGCGGGACACGTACCTCGCGGCCCGCACCGGGCGGCTCAAGCTCCGCGAGCAGGAGCCGGGCGGCGCGCAGCTCATCGCCTACGAGCGCGCCGACGAGGCGAGCGCGCGGCAGAGCGCGTACCACCTCGTCGACGTCCCGGAGCCCGCGGCGCTCCTCGCCGCCCTGGACGCGGCGCTCGGCACGAGCGTCGTCGTCGAGAAGGAGCGCCGGCTGCTGCTCCACGACGGCGTCCGCATCCACCTCGACCGGGTCCGCGGGCTCGGGAGCTACGTCGAGCTCGAGGCCGTCGCGGCCCCGGACTCCGACCTCGCGGCGGAGCACGGGAAGCTCGCGCGCCTGCGCGAGGTCCTCGGCCTCACGGACGACCGCGTCGTCCCCGAGGGCTACGCCGCGCTCCTGCTCGCCGCGGGGGAGGGCACCCAGCGCCTCGTCGCGCTCGCGCATGCGGTCCGCGAGCACGCCCACGCGCCCTACTCCCGCTTCCACGTCGGCGTCGCGCTCCGGGACGAGCACGGCGGCCTGCACACGGGCGCGAACGTCGAGAACGCGAGCTACCCGCAGGGGCAGTGCGCGGAGACGAGCGCGATCGGCGCGCTCGTCGGCAGCGGCGCCACCCGCATCGAGGAGGTCGTGGTCATGGCCGACGCCGAGCTCGTCACGCCCTGCGGCGGCTGCCGCCAGCGGCTCGCCGAGTTCTCCTCGCCCGGCACCCCCGTGCACCTCTGCGGTCCCGAGGGGATCCGCCGCACGGTCACGATGGGCGAGCTGCTCCCGCTCGGCTTCGGCGCCCGGGACCTCCCGACGTGAGTGCGCTCGAGCAGATCCGGGAGCGGACGGACCTCGTCCCGCGCGTGGGCATCGTCCTGGGCTCCGGCCTCGGCGCGGTCGCCGACGCGGTCGAGGACGCCGTCTCCTTCGCCTACGCCGAACTGGAGGGCTTTCCGCAGGGGAGCGTCGCCGGGCACGCCCGGGCGCTCCACCTCGGCCACCTCGCGGGGGTTCCCGTCGCGGTGTTCCAGGGGCGCGCGCACCTCTACGAGGGCGTCGCCGCCGCAGAGCTCACCGTGCCGATCCGGACGCTGCGGGCGCTCGGCGCCGAGGCCGTGCTCCTCACGAACGCGGCGGGCTCGCTCGTCGCCGAGGTGACGCCCGGGAAGCTCATGGCGCTCACGGACCACATCAACCTCATGGGGACGAACCCCCTCATGGGCCCGAACGACCAGGCGGTCGGCCCGCGCTTCGTCGCGATGGGGGCGACGTACGACCCCGACCTCCGCGCCCGCCTGCACGCCGCCGCGGACGCCGAGGGCATCACGCTCGCCGACGGGGTCTACCTCGCGGTCACGGGACCCGCCTTCGAGACCCCCGCGGAGATCCGCGCCTTCAGGGTGCTGGGCGCCGACGCCGTCGGCATGTCCACCGTTCCCGAGGCGATCGTCGCCGCCCACTGCGGGCTGCGGGTCGCGGCCGTCAGCTGCATCACGAACCTCGCCGAGGGCATGTCGGACGAGGTGCTCTCCCACGAGGGCACCCTCGCCGCGGCCGCCGTCGGCGCGCAGGACCTCGCCCGCCTCATCCCCCGCTTCCTCCAGGAGCTCGCCTGATGGACCCCGCACGCATCATCGGGATGGTCGACCTGACCAGCCTCAACGAGGACGACACGGACGAGGTCGTCAACGCGCTCTGCGACAAGGCGGTGACCGTCAAGGGCCCCGTCGCCGCGGTCTGCGTCATGCCCGCGTTCGTGGCGCTCGCCGCGGAGCGGCTCGAGGGGACCGGCGTGCGCATCGCGACCGTCGCGAACTTCCCCGGGGGCGACCCCGACCCGGACGCCGCGGCGCGGGAGGTCGCGGCCGCGGTGGACGAGGGCGCCGACGAGGTCGACGTCGTCGCGCCGTGGCGCGCAGCGCTCGACGGGGACTGGGGCGCGGTCTCCGCGCTCGTCCAGGCGTGCGCCGCGGAGTGCGAGAACCTCAAGGTCATCCTCGAGACGGGGGCGCACCCCGACCCGTCGAAGACGCGGATCATGGCCGAGTTCGCGCTCGAGTCGGGCGCGTCGTTCCTCAAGACCTCGACGGGGAAGCACGGCCCCGGCGCGTCGCTCGACGCCGTCCGGATCCTGCTGCAGGTCGCGGGCGCTCGCGCGGGCGTGAAGGCGTCGGGCGGCATCCGCACGGCGGCGGAGGGCGCGGCGTACGTCGCGCTCGCCGACGCGGTCCAGGGCGCGCCCGCCACGGCCTCCACCTTCCGGCTCGGCGCCTCCTCGCTGCTCGACGACCTCGTGCGCTGAAGGTGGTCCCGAAGGCCGAGCTCCACGTCCACCTCGAGGGGACCGCGAGGCCCGGGCTGGTCCGCCGCATCGCGGCCCGCAACGGCGTCGCGCTGCCCGAGGGGCTCTTCGCGGACGAGGACACCTTCGCCTGGCGGGACTTCCTCGACTTCCTGAACACCTACGACCTCGCCGCGAGCGTCATCCGCACGGCCGAGGACTATCGCGACGTCGTCTACGAGTACCTCTCGGACTGCGCGGCCGAGGGCGCGATCTACGTCGAGCTCATCGCCTCCCCGGACCACGCGCGTGCCGTCGGGCTCACGGAGGAGGAGCACCGCGCCGGGCTCTTCCAGGGGATCGACGACGCCCGCGCGGACCACGGCATCGAGGGGCGCATCCTCGTCTCCGTGGTGCGGAACCTCGGGGTGGAGGCCGCGGAGCGCACCGCGGCCGAGGCGGCGGCGATGCCGCACCCGTACGTCGTCGGCTTCAACATCGCGGGGGACGAGGCGGGCTTCCCGCCGCCGCCGTTCATCCGTGCCTTCGAGATCGCGCGGGACGCGGGGCTCGGGTGCACCGCGCACGCGGGGGAGTGGGGCGGGCCCGAGTCGATCCGCCAGGCGCTCGCGCTGCCCGGGGTCACCCGGATCTCGCACGGGGTGCGCGCGGTCGAGGACCCGGCGCTCGTGGCCGAGCTCGCCGAGCGCGGGACGGTGCTCGAGGTCTGTCCGACGTCGAACGTCGTGCTCGGCGTGTTCCCGGACTACGGCTCGCACCCGTTCCGGGTGCTTCGGGACGCCGGCGTGGCCGTGACGCTCGGTTCGGACGATCCCCCGTACTTCGGCGCGACGATCGGCGGGGAGTACGCCGTGGCCGCCGAGCACTTCGGCCTCGACGAGGGCGACCTGCGGGGGGTGACGGAAACCGCGCTCGTTGCGTCCTTCGCCGACGTTGCGCTCAAGCGAAGGCTCCTCGAACGGCTGGGTTCCGCCGGACCGGCACGCTAGGCTGCGCGCGCCGTCGGCCGACCAGGGTCACATGCGCCGTCAGCCCCCAACCACACGAAAGAAGGACATTCGTTGCTCACTTCCTCCAAGCGCGTTGCCGCGCTGGGGCTCGCGCTCTCGGCGCTCGCCGTCTCGGGCTGCGGCTCCGACGACGACGAGAGCACCAGCTCGTCGGCTGCAGGCACCACAACGACCGAGGCGGCGGCCCCGGCCGGCAAGAAGATCAAGGTCGGCCTCGTCACGGACATCGGCGGCCTGAACGACCGCTCGTTCAACGCGCTCGCCAACAAGGGCCTCGAGGACGCCAAGAGCCAGCTCGGCGTCGAGGGCCGCGTCATCACGTCGAAGAGCAACTCGGACTACGTGCCGAACCTCTCCTCGCTCGCCCAGCAGAAGTACGACCTCATCGTGGGCGTCGGCTTCCTGATGGCCGACGCGATCGACACCGTCGCCAAGAAGTTCCCGGACACGAACTTCGCGATCATCGACTTTCCGCAGGCGGGCCTGAAGGGCAAGCCGGCGAACGTCCGCGGCCTGCTGTTCAAGGAGGCCGAGGCGGGGTACCTCGCGGGCTTCCTCGCCGGCAAGTACGCCGAAGCCAACGACATCACGACGATCTCGTCCGTCGGCGGCCAGAAGATCCCGCCCGTCGACGCGTACATCGCGGGCTACCAGGCCGGCGCCAAGGCGGCCTTCCCCGCCATCAAGACCCTGAACGGCTACTCCCAGGACTTCGTCGACCAGGCGAAGTGCAAGGAGCTCGCGCTCGACCAGATCGACCGTGGCTCCGGCATCGTCTTCCAGGCCGCGGGCCAGTGCGGCCTCGGCGCGCTGGACGCAGCCAAGGAGAAGCAGAAGCTCGGCATCGGCGTCGACGCCGACCAGGGCTACCTGGGTGACCACATCCTCACCTCGGCGCAGAAGAAGATCGACGTCGCCGTCCTCGAGACCATCAAGTCGGTCCAGGACGATGCGTTCAAGCCCGGCGAGGACCAGGTCTTCGACGTCAAGTCGGAGGGCGTGGGCCTCGGGGCCATCTCGGCCGACGGCACGGAGTACGAGGCCGAGGTCGAAGAGGTCAAGACCAAGATCGCCGCCGGGGAGATCGAGATCCCCGACACGGTCAAGTAGCACCCGGTGGTGGCGGAAGGACGCCATGACGGTGAGGCCGCGGAGCTCGCGCTCGAGCTCCGCGGCATCACCAAGCGCTTCGGTGCGCTGACCGCCAACGACGGCATCGACTTCCAGCTCCGCAAGGGCGAGGTCCATGCCCTGCTGGGCGAGAACGGCGCCGGCAAGTCGACGCTGATGAACGTCGTCTACGGCATGTACCAGCCCGACGAGGGCGAGATCCTCGTCGACGGCGAGCGCGTCCAGCCCAAGGGGCCGCGCGAGGCCATGGACGCCGGCATCGGCATGGTCTTCCAGCACTTCATGCTCGTCCCGGTCATGACCGTGGCCGAGAACTTCGTCCTCGGCGCCGAGCCCAAGCGGGCCGGCCGGCTGCTCGACGAGAAGGCCGCGGTCGCCCGGGTCCGCGAGCTCTCCGAGCGCTACGGCCTGGCCGTGGACCCGCACGCCCGCGTCGCCGACATCACGGTGGGCCAGCAGCAGCGCGTCGAGATCCTCCGCGCGCTGGACCGCGGCGCCAAGGTCCTCGTGCTCGACGAGCCGACGGCCGTCCTCACCGCGCAGGAGACGCGCGAGCTCTTCAAGGTCCTGAACGGCCTGAAGGCGCGCGGCACCTCCATCGTCTTCATCTCCCACAAGCTCAAGGAGCTCCTGGAGATCTCCGACCGCGTCACCGTGCTGCGCCGGGGCAAGCAGGTCGGGACCGTCGTCACCAAGGACGTCGACGAGGCCGGCCTCGCGACCCTCATGGTCGGGCGGGAGGTGCTGCTGCGCGTCGAGAAGACGGCGCGCGCGCCCGTGGCCGGAGCGGATG
>JAOPZO010000188.1 GCA_025964065.1 Solirubrobacterales bacterium
AGGAGGGAGCCGCCGAGGAGGAGCTGTCGCCCGCGTCCGCGTCGGCGTCGGCGGCGCCCGTGGCGCCGGTACTGCCCGTGCTGCCGGTCGCGCCCGAGTCGGCGTCGGCCACGGTGGCCTCGCCGAGCTCGATGGGCGGCGGAGTGAGCTCCGGGGTCGTCTTGGGGACGACGTCGCCCGTGATCTCCGAGCCGCCGCAGGCCGAGACCCCGCCCGCCAGGAGCAGGCAGCTCAGCAGGACGGCGGCGCGGCGTGGCACGGCGTGCCTAGCGGGTGGGAGCCGGGCCCAGGGGACCCATGCGCCGACCGCAGTTGGGGCAGTCGTTGAGGTCCTTCTGGGCGAGCTGGTCGCAGTGCGGGCAGAAGCGCAGGTTCTCCACGGCCCAGGGCAGCTGGGACGCCGAAGGGGCGAGCGGCAGGACCTTCCCGATGACTTCGAGCGGCTCGCCCGTGTCACGGTCGCGGTAGACCTTGCCGGGCTCGGCCTCGACGAGGACCTCGCGGCCCGTCGAGGGCGTGCGCAGGCGGTAGCGCTGACGGCGGATCACACGGCGAAGCCTAGCGCGGGGGGGCGGCGGGACGCCGCGTCCCCGCCCCCCGCGACCCGCGCCGCGGCCCCGGCGTGGCTCCCCGGGAGCCTCGCCGGGAACCCTTCCCTTCGCTCCGCGGTTGCGGGTAGTGTCGCCTCACGATGCAGCGAACCGCACGATCCCGTCCCATCGTCCGCGGGCTCGCCGCCGTGGTCGCCGCGCTCTCCCCGTTCGCGCTCGGCGCCTGCTCGGTCAAGGAGCGCGAGTCCGACCAGGTCGCGGGCAAGCAGGCCTTCGTCCAGAAGTGCGGCTCCTGCCACGTGCTGAACCGCGCGGGCACGAAGGGCGTGACGGGTCCCAACCTCGACGAGGCGTTCCGGCAGGGGCTCGCCGACGGCCTCGGCCGCGACGGCATCGACGGCGTCGTGCGCAAGCAGATCGCCTACCCGTCCATGGCCGGCGTGAAGGGCTCAGGCCTCATGCCGGCGGACCTCGCGGAGGGCAAGGAGGCGGACGCCATCGCGGCGTACGTCGCGAACGCCGTCGCGAAGCCCGGCGAGGACGAGGGGCTGCTCGCGAGCGCCGTCAAGGCGCCCGGGAGCGACAAGCCCATCGCCGCCGAGGGCGGCACGCTCACGATGCCCGCGGACCCGGGCGGCGCCCTGCTGTACGCCTCCACCGCGGCGACCGCCGAGGCCGGTCCGCTCGAGGTCGCCATGCCCAACGAGTCGGGCGTCCCGCACAACATCGTCATCGACGGCAAGGGCGAGACGGAGGTCATCGAGGAGGGCAGCGTCTCCTTCGAGGCCGACTTCGCCGCGGGCGAGTTCGTCTACTACTGCTCGGTCCCGGGCCACCGCCAGGCCGGCATGGAGGGCAAGCTCACCGTCAAGTGAGCCCGCCGGCCAGCAGGCCGAACACGACGAGCGAGCGGCGGCCCCCGGGGCGCCACTCCGCGTCGCGCAGGACCCCCTCGCGCGTGAACCCGCAGGCGCGGGCCACGTGCTGGGAGGCGGTGTTCTCGACGGCCGTGCGCAGTTCGAGGCGCTCCAGGCCGAGTGGCCCGAGCGCCCACGCGCACAGCAGGCGCACTCCCGCCGACGTGAGGCCCCGGCCGCGCGCGGCCCGAGCGGTCCAGTAGCCGACTTCCGCGGTCCGGTTCCGCCAGTCGACGTGGTGCAGCCCGACGGGCCCGACGCGCCCGCCGGCTTCCCGCTCCGTCGTGAGCAGGTGGACCTGCTCGCGGCGCTGCAGCAGCGCGTCGTGGGTCATCAGGAAGGCCAGCACGTCGGCCTGGCTGTTGCCCTCGGGAACCGTCGTGTAGCGCGGGACGAGCGGGTCCTGCGACTCCCGGGCGAGCCAGCCCGCGTCCGCGTCCGCCCAAGGCCGCAGCAGGACGCGCGCGTCTGCGAGCGGCGGGTCGGGGAGCGCGATGGGCGGCATCCCGGGAGCCTACGCCGGGTGGGTCGGCGTGGCCCGGCCGGGCGGCGGGACGGCGCTCGTTCGCCGGCTCCGGGAGCCGGAAGCCGGAAGCCGGGATCCGGCGCGGCCTCGCGGGCGGCGCACGCCGCGCCGCCCCGTCCTAGAGCAGCGCCCGCCCCAGCAGCAGCAGCGCGATCAGCAGGCCGCACACCGCCGCGACGACGAGAAGGAGCCGGAAGGCCGCCTCCTCGCTCCTCAACGGGTTCTGCATCGCTAGAGGATGTAGATCGTCGTGTAGACGACGATCCACATGACATCGACGAAGTGCCAGTAGATCCCGGGGATCTCGAGCCCGCGGTGCTCCTCCTTGGAGAAGTGCCCGCGGAAGGCCCGCACCGTGACCATCCCGAGCAGCAGCAGGCCGATGAAGACGTGCGCCCCGTGCAGGCCGGTCAGCCCGTAGAACACCGAGCCCTGCGCGTGGTCGGCGGGGGAGAAGCCGATGTGCACATACTCGTTGACCTGCACGAGCAGGAACGTGAGCCCGAGCAGGAACGTCGTGAGCATCCCCGCCTTCACCCCGAAGCGGTTCCCGTTCTTGATCGACGTCTGCGCCCAGTGCAGCGTCAGCGAGCTCGAGAGCAGGATCGCGGTGTTCACGCCCGCGATGAGCTTCGGGAGCTCGGTCCCCTCCGCCGGCCAGGGCTGGTCCCCCACGAGCCGGATGAAGAAGTAGGTCGTGAAGAAGGCCCCGAACACCATGATCTCGGAGATGATGAACAGCAGCATCCCGAGCATCTGCGGGTCCACGCGCGAGCTCCGGTTCGCCTCGGGCGGCCCGTGGTGGTGGGTGTCGTGGGCTCCCGTGGCCGGGATCGCGGCGTCCATGCGGGGTGGCTCCTAGGCGGCAGCCGACGACCGCGCCGGCTGCACCTCGACGTGGGTGACGGGCTTGCCGGTCGCGCTCTCGACGCGCTGGATCAGGTCGGCGCGCAGCCAGCCCGAGCGGGTCGCGGGCAGCGTCGAGATGACGATGTCGTCCACCCGGAAGAACTCGAGCGCGTTCTTGACCGCCGTGTACGGGTCGGGGTCGCCGACGATGCCCGCGGCGATGTGCCCCTTCGCGACGATGCGGTCGACGAGCTGTGCCTTGCGGCTGCGGGCCATCGCCGCCGCGGAGCCGTGGCCGCCCTCCTGGGGCACGCAGGCGATGAAGAGCCGCTGCTCGCCGTCCGAGGCGAGCTTGTCGAGGCAGGCGAGGAGGTCGTCGGTCGCCGCGGTGCGGTTCGCGACGACGAGCGTCACCTTGAACGGGAGGCCATCGGCCTGCAGGTCGACGACGACGTGCTCGACCGGGAGGCCCGAGTCGTCGCGGATGCGCTCGACCAGGTCACGCCGCATCCAGCCCGAGGACGTCGTCGGGAGCGTGGAGACGATGACCTCGTCCGGGCCGTGCTCGCCGATCGCGTCCATCGCGGCGGTGTACGGGTCCGGGTCGCCGACCTCGCCGACGGCGGAGATCCCGGCCTCGCGCAGGAAGCGGCGCGCGAGGTCGATGCGCACCTGCGCGGCCTCGAAGACGGCGTCGTCGTAGATGATGTTGCCGTGGTGCGGGGGCACCCGGGGGACGGCGATGACGACCCGCGCGTCGCCGCCGGCGGCGGCCACGCGCTCCTTGAGCGTGTCGAGCAGCTTCGCGCCGCCGATGGTCTGGTTGGCGATGACGAGGATGGTCCGCATGGTCTGCCCCTAGGCCGAGGTGGTGGGTGTGCCGGTGGTGACCGGTTCCTGCGTGGGTCCTGCCGTGGTGGTCTTCCCGCCGAAGACGCCGTGCACCGCGCCCGGGACGCCGTACTCGTACGGGCCGCCGACGACGGTCGGGATCTCGTCGAAGTTGAAGACGGGAGGCGGGGAGCTCACCTGCCACTCGAGCGTGAGCGAGCGCCACGGGTTCGCCGGCGCGCGCCGCCCGCCGCGCCAGGAGGAGATCATGTTGTAGGCGAAGACGAGCGTGGAGAGCCCGGTGCCGAACGCGGCCAGCGAGATGATCAGGTTCCACGTCGCGAACTGGTCGGCGTAGTCCGCGACCCGTCGCGGCATGCCCTGCACGCCGATGAGGTGCATGGGGGCGAAGGTGACGTTGAAGAAGATGAACGTCAGCCAGAAGTGCAGCTTCCCGAGCGACTCGTCGTACATCCGGCCCGTCATCTTCGGGAACCAGAAGTAGACGCCGGCGAAGATCGTGAAGAGCGACCCGCCGAAGAGCACGTAGTGGATGTGGGCGACGATGAAGTACGTGTCCGACACGTGGATCGTCAGCGGGATCATCGCGAGCATCACGCCCGAGATCCCGCCCAGCACGAACATCGTGATGAAGCCCATCGTGAAGAGCATGGGCGTGTCGAGCTTCAGCACGCCCTTCCACATCGTCGCGAGCCAGGAGAAGATCTTGATGCCGGTGGGCACCGCGATGATCGCCGTGGTGACCATCATCGGGACGCGGATCCACGACTGCATCCCGCTCACGAACATGTGGTGGGCCCAGACCGTGAAGCCGAGCACGACGATCGCCAGGAGCGAGAACGCCATCATCCGGTAGCCGAAGACCGGTTTGCGCGACTTCACCGCGAGGACCTCGGAGACGATCCCGAAGCCCGGCAGCATCATGATGTAGACGGCCGGGTGGGAGTAGAACCAGAAGACGTGCTGGTACATCAGCACGTCGCCGCCCTGGCCGGGGTCGAAGAAGTTGAAGCCCAGCGACCGGTCGAGCAGGACGAAGAACTGCGAGGCCGCCACGAACGGGGTCGCGATGACCACGAGCAGCGAGGTCGAGAAGTTCGCCCAGACGAGCAGCGGCATCCGGAAGAACGACATCCCGGGCGCGCGCATCGTGATGATCGTGACCAGGAAGTTCAGTGCGGTCGCGATCGAGCTGGCTCCCGCGAACTGCACGCCTATGGTGAAGAACTCCTGCCCCACGGGAGCCGTGTTCGACAGCGTCGCGTACGCGGTCCAGCCGCTCGCGAACGACCCTCCCGGCGCGAAGAACGACGCGAGCATCATGAAGCCGGCGACCGGCAGGAGCCAGAACGACAGGGCGTTCAGCCGCGGGAACGCCATGTCCGGCGCGCCGATCATCAGCGGCAGGACGTAGTTCGCGAGGCCCGCGAACACCGGGATGATGAAGAGGAAGATCAGCAGCGATGCGTGGACGCTGAAGAGCCCGTTGTAGGTGTTCGCGTCGACGAACTGGCGGCCCGGCGCGGCGAGCTCCGCGCGGATGAGCATCGCCATGAGGCCGCCGACGAACATGAAGAAGAACGACGTGACGACGTACTGGATCCCGATGACCTTGTGGTCCGTGTTCGGGTAGAGGTAGCTCTTCCAGCTCTTCGCGCCGTGCCCCGAGTGGTCCTCGGGGACCGTGGGCGCGCCCGAGGCCCAGCGGAACCAGTAGTCGAAGAGGCCGAGGCCGACGAGGAAGAAGAACGGGACGCCGATGAGGCAGATCCGCAGGACGGACTCGCCGTCGAGGACGGGGTCGTAGTCGAGGCCCGCGCGGGTCCCGAGCGAGAGGGCGTACGCGAACGCGACGCCCAGCAGGGAGTAGGTGAAGGCGCGGGACCAGCCGGGGCGACGGAGTTCGAGGGGCATCAGGCTGCTCACTTCTTGGTGGAGTCGACGAGGTAGGCCGTCACGGCCTCGAGCTCGGCGGGGCTGAGGACCTCGCCGTAGTTGCCGGGCATGACCCCCGCGGGCTTGCCCTCCGAGATCTTCGCCTCGGGGTCGACGATGGAGGTGCCGACCTGCTCGGCCGTCTGGCCCGGCAGCACTCGGTCGAGGTTCGGGCCGATGCCCTCCTGACTTCCGGCATCGGCGAGGGCGTGGCACGCGGCGCACGAGGTCGCGCCGTTGTCGTTGCCTTCGAGGAAGATCGTCTTGCCGTCGGCCGACGCGCTGCCGCTGCCGGCGCCCTCCTGGCCCGTGGCGCCGCCGGCGGCCTCGTCGCCGCCGCCCGCGGGGGCGTTGGACTCCACGCTCTCCTCCTGCAGCCAGGAGTCGAACGCCGCGGGCTCCATGACCGTGACGGTCTGGCGCATGTAGGCGTGGCCGAGGCCGCAGAGCTCGGCGCACACGACCGGGAACCTTCCGATCTTCGTGGGGGTGACCCGGTAGTTCGTCGTGACGCCGGGCACCGCGTCGACCTTCATGCGGAAGGCCGGGACCCAGAAGTCGTGGATGACGTCCTTCGAGTGGACGTCGAACTTCACGGAGCGGTCCTTCGGGAGGTACAGCTGGGTCGTGTTGACCTCCTTGCCGTCCGTCCCCGCGTACTTGAACGTCCAGGCGAACTGCTCGCCGTAGACATCCACGACCATCTCGGGCGCGGCGGCCTGCGCGGGCGCCTCCTCGATGTCCTGGAGGACGACGAACGCGTAGGTGCAGAGGGCAACGAGGAGGATCGCCGGCAGGGCGGTCCAGACGACCTCGACCTTCGTGTTGCCGTGGATGGGCGGGCCGTCCAGCTCCTCCTCGCCGGGCAGCTGCTTGAAGAGGCGCGCCGCGTAGACGACGACGATGACCACCCCGACGAAGATCGGGACGGAGCACACGACGAGCACGTCCCACAGGGTGTCGATCGGGCCCGCCTGCGTCGATGCGTCCTCGGGGAACCAGTCGATCGCGATGCCGAGCGCGATGCCGGCCAACGACGCGATGGTTCCGAGGACGAACATCTCGATGACCATCCGGCGGCTGTTGCGGCCGCCACGCCTCTGCTCCATGGAGCGACACTAACCACGGCGGGCGACGCCATGCAATCAATGCCGCGAACGGGCGCGTTCGTGCGCATCGGCACCCGGAGCGGCGCGGCGGCGTCCGCCGGGGAACGACGGACGCCCCGGGGTCCGGGGCGTCGGGTCCTGCTGCGGGACTGTCAGGAGGCCTACGCGGCCTGCTGGATCCCGACCGCCGACGAGTCCGGCGCGGCGCCGAAGCGGCGGCTCGCGCGGAAGTCGGACGGTGCGAGGCCGTGGTGACGGCGGAAGGCCTTCGCGAACTGCGCGGGCTGGCGGTAGCCGACGCGGTGGGCGACCTCGCGTACGGTGAGCCCGCGCGCCTGGAGCATCTCGGCCGCACGGTCCATCCGGACGGCGGTGAGGTGCTCGCGGAAGGTGGTCCGCCCGATCTCCGCGTAGGCGCGCTGCAGCTGCCGACGCGAGGAGGCGACCCGGCGGGCGATGTCGTCGAGCGAGAGGTCCGACTGGAACTCGCCCTCCACGATCGCGACCGCATCCTCGTAGAGGCTGGTCCTGTGACGAATGGTTGCCGGTCGCTGCATGTCCCTTGATACGCCGGTCCCGCGGTCGGAGGATGACCTGGGGGCTGACCTCCCGTCAGCTTGGCGCGTTCGCACTCGACACGTCAAGGGGTGTCCGGTACGTTCGAACGACGGTCCATGAGGCGTTCCGCACAAGGGCCGACTGCGAGAAGCGACGATGGAGGACGGCGACGATGCGGGTTCGTGACGGCATGAGCACGGTGGTCCTGACCGTGGGGCCGGGGCACACCCTACGGGCGGCGGCCAGGTTGATGGCCGAGCGCAAGGTGGGGGCGGCCGTGGTGATGGACCCGGACCAGGCCGGGCCGGGCATCCTCACGGAGCGCGACGTCCTCGTCTCGATCGGTCGCGGCGAGGACCCGGACACGGAGCTCGTCGGGGACCACCTCACGTCCGACGTCGTCTTCGCGGAGCCCGACTGGCCGCTCGAGGACGCGGCCGGCGCGATGGTCCGCGGCGGCTTCCGCCACCTCATCGTCACGGAGCGCGGTGAGATCGCGGGGGTCCTGTCCGTCCGCGACGTCGTCCGGTGCTGGACGGGGGACGGCGCGACCTGCGACGTCCCGACCGCCATGGGCTCCGGGACCTAGGACCGGCCGCGGGTCGCGCTCCCGGGGGGGGAGCGCGGTCCGCCGGCTGCTAGTGGTGCGCGTGCTCCGCGGGGAGCTCGTCGAACTCCTTGCGGGCGTCGCGGATCCAGCCGTAGAGCATCGCGACGCTCAGCAGGACGCCGGCGACCACGAGGACGATCGACGTGGTGACGCCGACGATCGCGACGGTCAAGCCGACGGAGAGGCCGAGGGGCTGCAGCGAGCCGCCGGGGAGGTGGATCTCCTCGCCGGCCGGCGGGACGTCCTTCTCGAGGCCGCTCATGCGACGTAGATGAGGGCGGCGACGAAGGTCATGCCGAACATGAAGAAGCACACGGCCGTCGTGATGAGGCCGGCGCGGATGTTCTTTCGGGCGAGGTTCTTGTCCATGAGGTCTCGATTCTACGGACGGTCAGAGCTTGGCGTCGGCCACCATCGCGAGGAACAGCAGCGCGAGGTAGGCCAGGGAGAAGAGATAGAGGCGCAGCGCGGTCTTCCGGTCGGCGCGGCGGTACAGCGCCACGGCGCCCGCGATGAACCCCGCGCCCAGGGCGAGCGAGGACACGAGGTAGATCGTGCCGAAGCCGCCCGCGCAGAACGGGAGCTGCGTCACGGCGTACAGGAGGATCGTGTACAGCAGGATCTGCTTGCGGGTCTCGTCCTCGCCGCGGACCACGCTGAGCATGGGCACGCCGACCTTCGCGTACTCCTCCTTCATCAGGATGGAGAGCGCCCAGAAGTGGGGCGGGGTCCAGAAGAAGACGATCGCGAAGAGGTAGATCGCGGTCCCGGAGATCGAGCCGGTCGTCGCCGCCCAGCCCACGAGGGGCGGCACGGCGCCCGCGGCGCCGCCGATGACGATGTTCTGCGGCGTGCGGCGCTTGAGCCACACGGTGTAGACGAAGACGTAGCCCAGGAACCCCGAGAAGCTCAGGGTGGCGGCGAGCAGGTTGACCTGCGACCACAGGAGCAGGAAGCCGAGCGCGGCGAGGGTGCAGCCGTAGACGAGCGCCGCCGTGGGGGCGATGCGGCCCGAGGGGACGGGCCGGTCCGCCGTCCGCGCCATCGCGAGGTCGATGTCGCGGTCGTACCAGTGGTTCACCGCGCCGGCGCCGCCTGCGCTCAGGTAGCCCCCGAGGCAGGTGAGGAGGATCAGCCCGAGCGACGGGGAGCCCGCCACGAGCATCGTCGTCGCCGTGGTGAACAGCAGCAGCGACTGTACCTTCGGCTTCGTCAGCTCGAGGTAGTCGGCCAGGAGCTGCCGGACGGCACTGCGCCCGGGGGCGAGTGCCGCGGCGTTCGCGGTGGAGGCCTCCATTGCGCCCGACCCTACCGAGACGGCAGCCCTACGAGGGCTGCAGGCCCTGCTCGGGCGCGGTGCTCGCCGAGGCGACGGGGACCCGCGGCTCCAGGGACTCGCCCTGGCGGGCGATCTGGCGACGGATGTCCTTCATCGGCTCCACGGAGCGGATGCGCGGCACGGAGTCGAAGTTGTTCGCCGGCGGGGGCGACTGCGTGTACCACTCGAGCGTGTTGCCCTTCCACGGGTCGGGGCCCGCGATGGCGCCCTTCTTGAGCGAGACGTACACGTTGACGACGGTCACGCCGATGCCGAGCGCGAGGATGAACGACCCGACGGTGGAGATCAGGTTGTACAGCTCGAGGTTGCCGACGTCGTCGTACTCGTAGATCCGGCGGGGCATGCCGTCGAGGCCGATGGCGTGCTGGACGAAGAACGTCGTGTGGAAGCCGACCAGCATGAGCCAGAACGACGCCTTGCCGAGGCCCTCGCCGAGCATCCGCCCCGTGATCTTCGGGAACCAGAAGTAGATCCCGGCGAAGATCGTGAACACGGAGCCGCCGACGAGCACGTAGTGCAGGTGGGCGACGACGAAGTACGTGTCGGTGAGCTGCCAGTCGACGGGGAACACGGCGAGGAACACGCCGGTGATGCCGCCGATGAGGAACGTCCCGATGAAGCCGGCGCAGAACAGCAGCGGCGTCTTGTACTCGATCGTGCCGCGCCAGAGCGTGGCGATCCAGTTGAAGATCTTCACCCCCGTGGGCACCGCGATGAGGAACGAGCTCATCATGAAGAACACGAGGACGATCGTCGGGGACGGGGTCGCGAACATGTGGTGCGCCCACACGAGCAGGCCCAGGAACGCGATGACCACCGTGGCCGCCGCGATCGCCTTGTAGCCGAAGATCGGCTTGCGGGCGAACACCGGGAGGATCTCCGAGACGATCCCGAAGCCCGGCAGGATCATGATGTAGACCTCGGGGTGGCCGAAGAACCAGAACAGGTGCTGCCACAGGAGCGGCGAGCCACCCGACGACGGGTCGTAGAAGTGGGTCCCGAAGTGGCGGTCGGTCAGCAGCAGCGTGACCGCGCCCGCGATGACCGGCAGCGCGAGGATCAGCAGGATCGCGTAGGTCAGGATCGCCCAGCAGAACAGGGGCAGGCGGCCCCAGCCCATGCCGGGGGCGCGCATGTTCGCGATCGTCGCGTAGAAGTTGATCGCGCCGACGAGCGACGAGATGCCGGTGAGGTGGATCAGGAAGATCCACGCGTCGACGCCGGCGGTCGGCAGGTAGTTCGACGAGCTCAGCGGCGAGTAGCAGGTCCAGCCGCACTCGGGCGGGGAGAAGAAGATCGAGCCGTAGAAGACGACCCCGCCGAGCAGGAGCATCCAGAACGACATCGCGTTGAGCTTCGGGAACGCCATGTCCCGGGCCCCGATCATCAGCGGCACGAGGTAGTTGCCGAAGCCGGCCATGATCGGCACGACGAACAGGAAGATCATCGTCGTCCCGTGCATCGTGAACAGCTCGTTGTACGTCTGCGGCGTGAGCAGCGTGTTGTTCGCCTGGGCCAGCTGCAGACGGATCAGCAGCGCCTCGACACCCCCGAGGATGAAGAAGACGAAGGTCAGGACCAGGTACATGATCCCGATCTTCTTGTGATCGGTCGTGGTCACCCAGGAGGTCCAGCCCGTGTTGGGCTTCTCGACCTTGTGGGCGACGATCTGGGGGAGCGAGCGCGCGGCGACCGCGTGGGTCGTCGTCGGCGGGAGTTCGGTGGTAGCCATGGGAAGTCTGTCTCTCTCCGTCGTTACGGAAGTTCGGTCTCGACGGCGGAATCGGTTCGGGAGGCGTCGGGCTGCTGGGCGGCCGGGGCCTCGACCTGCTTGCGCTGCGCGGCGGCGGCGTCGTCGGCGGCCTTCGTGTCCTGCTTGCGCCGGGCGATGAACGCCTCGAAGTCGGCGGGGCTCACGGCCCGGACCCGCGCGGTCATGTTCGCGTGGTTGCGGCCGCAGAGCTCGGCGCACTGGCCCGTGAAGGTCTTGCCCTCCATCGCCTTCGGCACCTTGAACCAGGTGTAGTTCGTGTAGCCCGGAATCGCGTCGAACTTGCCGCCGAGCGCCGGGATCCACCACGAGTGGGCGACGTCCTGGGCCTCGATGTCGAGCGTGACCGTCGTCTCCGTGGGGACGACCATCTCCTCGTAGGAGAAGGGGTTGTTCAGCGTGTTCGTGTCGCCGTCGGGGTACGTGTAGCGCCAGAGGTACTGCTGGCCGTTGACCCTGATGTTCAGCGACTTGCCGTTCGGCGGCAGCTGCTTCGACGGGCCGGAGGCGACGAGCACGCCCGGAGCCACACCGCTCGAAGCCGCGAGGTTCAGGCCCTCGGAGCCCGAGTTCTCCGGGTTGCGGATGCTCGGCAGCGTGATGAACGTCGCGACGGCGATCACGATGACGATGACCGCGGCGCCGATCGTCCAGCCGATCTCCAGGCGCGTGTTGCCGCGGATCTGCGCGGCGACGGCGCCCTTGCGGGCCTTGAACTTGAAGAGGGAGTAGAAGAGCGCGCCCTCGACGCCGAAGAACACGACCGCGGCGATCACGAGGACGAACTTGTAGAGGTTGTCGATCGCGTCGGCGTTCGAGGACCCTCCGCTCTCTGGCGTCCAGAAGTCGGCGGCGGCGACGCCGGGGAGCAGGAGGGTGAGCGCGACGGCGGCAGCGGCGGCGAACCACAGGCTGCGGCGGTGGCGGGCGGGGGCGTTCGTCATGGGACCCAAAGCGGGGCGGAGTGTATTCACGGTTCAGCTCGAGACGGTCGAATGCGGCACGTTCAACTCCCCTGGAACGAAGGCTGGCGCTTCTGCACGAACGCCATGGCCCCTTCCACGAAGTCGCTGGATCCTGCCATTTCCGCCTGCAAGGTGGCTTCCAGCTCGAGCTGCGCCTCCATTCGGCCCTGCATCCACGCGTTGAGCTGGCGCTTCGTGCCCGCGTACGAGCGGGTGGGTCCGGCGGCCAGACGGCCAGCCAGGGCCTCGCTCTCCGGCCCGAGCGCGTCGTCGGGGTACACCCGGTTGACGAGGCCCCACTCGAGCGCCTTGGGGGCGGGGAGCTTCTCGCCGAGCATCGCGAGCTCGGCCGCGCGCGTGAAGCCGATCCGGTTCGGGACGAAGACGGAGGAGCCGCCGTCGGGAACCAACCCGATGTTCACGAAGGCCAGGAGGAAGTAGCTGCTCTCGGCCGCGAGGACGAGGTCGGCGCTCAGCGCCAGGGAGAGGCCGATGCCCACCGCGCCGCCGTGGACGGCGGAGACCACGGGCTTCTCCATGGTCCGCAGGCCGCGGATGATCGGGTGGTAGCGCTCCGTCAGGACCCGGAGGACGTCGGGGCGGCCCTCGGGCGTGACGGGCTGGTTCCGGTCCTTGAGGTCGGCGCCTGAGGAGAACCCCGGGCCCGCGCCCGTGAGGAGGACGCAGCGCACCTCGGGGTCGGTCGCCGTCGCCTCGACGGCGGCCAGGAGATCGCTCCCGAACTGCTGGTTCCAGGCGTTCCGGGTCTCCGGGCGGTTCAGCTCGATCTTCGCGACGCCGCCCGCGCGGTGCAGGTTCACCGTCTCGTAGGCGTGGACCAGCTCGTACTCGCTCATGGCGGCGATCCTACGACCGCCCGCGGCGCCACCTAGCCTCCCTCTCATGGCCCCGCCCGTCATCGGCATCTGCACGAGCCTCGAGCCCGTCCGCTTCGGCGTGTGGCACGAGCTCGCCGCCTTCAGCCCCTACTCGTACTGCCAGGCCGTCCAGCGTGCGGGCGGCCTCGCGCTGCTGCTCGCGCCCGACCCCCGCGTGACCGCGGATCCCGACGCGATGCTCGACCTGGTCGACGGGCTCGTCCTGGCGGGCGGGGTCGACGTGGACCCCGCGAGCTACGGGCAGGAGCCGCACCCCGAGACCCGGGGCTGGACGCCGGAGCGCGACGCGTTCGAGCTCGCGCTCGCGAGCCGGGCGCTGGAGCGCGACCTCCCGCTCCTCGGGATCTGCCGGGGCATGCAGGTCCTGAACGTCGCCCGGGGCGGCACGCTGATCCAGCACCTGCCCGACGTCGTGGAGCACGAGGACCACCGCCGCACCGCGGGCACCTTCGCCGGGAACGACCACGACGTCGCGCTCACCCCGGGCTCGCTGGCCGAGCGCGCGGCCGGAGAGCGGCTGCACCCGACGAAGTCCCATCACCACCAGGGCGTCGACCGCCTCGGCGAGGGGCTCGTCGTGACGGGGCGCGCGCTGCAGGACGAGCTGCCCGAGGCCCTCGAGGACCCGACGCGGCGCTTCGCGCTCGGGGTCCAGTGGCACCCGGAGGCCGACGACACGAGCCGCGTCGTCGGGGCGCTCGTCGAGGAGGCCCGCGACTACGCGGCGGCACGAAGCTGAGCGAGGCCCTGCCGCGCGCGGCAGACGAGCGCCTTCGAGGCGCCCACGCTCACGTCGAGCTCGCCCGCGAGCTGCTCGTGGCTGCGGCCCTCCAGCTCGTGGCCGACGAGCGCGATGCGCTGCCGCGCGGGGAGGAGCCGGAGGTCCTGCACGAGCGCGGCGAGCTCCTCGCGCCGCAGGAGCGCCGCGTGCGGGTCGGCCGCCGCGTCGCCGAGCAGCGGCTCGAGCGGCTCGAGCGCCGTGGTGCGCACGGGCCGGCGCAGGCGGTCCAGGCAGGCGTTGCGGACGATGGCGTGCAGCCAGGGCTTGAGGGCGACGGGCCGCTCGTCCCTGCGCAGGGCGAGGAGCGCGCGCACGAGCGCGTCCTGCACGGCCTCCTCGGCGTCGTGGTGCGCGCCGTGCATGAGCCCGCGGGCGAACGCGGTGAGCGGCGCCTGGTAGCGGGCCACGACGGTCTCGAAGGCCTCCGGGCGGCCGGCGCGGAGGAGGGCGACGAGCTCCTCGTCGGTGCGGGTGTGGGCGGCGGTGGGGTGCGTGAGGACGGTCATGGCGGTACTCCGGTGTCGAGGGGCGCGAGCGGGTCTCGGGGTGTGGAGCGAGCTTCGGGGCGGCGGGGCGCCGCGCCCAGGACCCCCTGGGTCACCCCTCGGCACCCGGGGTGGGGCGATTCCCCACCTTGGTGCGGGTCCGATCACGGGTGCGCCGCGCGCCCTGCCATCCTGGGCCGGGTGGACGGGCCCTCACCCATCGCCGCGCACGCCGCGAGCCCCGCGGAGCTCCGCGACCGCATCGAGGCCGAGCGTCGCGGGCGCCCCTTCCTCGTGCTTCGGGAGGACGACGGGGTGCAGCGGCTCATCGAGATCTCGGACACCCCGGGGGACCGCGTCTCCGTCGGCCGCGGCACCCAGAACGACGTCGCGCTCCCGTGGGACACGGAGGTCTCGCGCCTCCACGCCGAGCTCGAGTGCCTCGGGGGCGAGTGGACGGTCTCCGACGACGGGCTCTCCCGGAACGGCACCTACGTCAACGCGACGCGCATCCAGGGCCGGCAGCGGCTGCGGGACGGGGACGTCCTGCGGGTGGGCCGCACCACGATCGCCTACCGGCGCCCGCAGACCGAGGACTCCCGGCCGACCCAGGTCGCGGGCGCGGGGCCGCAGCTCGCAGAGCTCCCGCCGACCCAGCGCGCGGTGCTCGTCGCGCTCGCCCGGCCCTACAAGCTCGACGAGTTCGCGACTCCCGCGCCGAACCAGGTCATCGCGGACGAGCTGCACCTGAGCGTCGACGCGGTGAAGGGCCACCTGCGCTCGCTCTTCGTCCGCTTCGGGATCGAGCACCTGCCGCAGAACCAGAAGCGCTCGCGGCTCGTGGCCGAGGCGCTGCAGAGCGGGCTCGTCACCGTACGCGAGCTGTAGGCGCTCCTGGCAGACGCGGGCGAGCCCCTACGGCGCGAAGTCGACGCGAGCGACCGCGTTGTCCGCCAGCAGCGTGAACCAGGCGGTGGTGCCGCGCACCGCGACCGCGGAGGGGTTGCCGCCGATCTCGACGGGCTGCCCGACCACCTTGCCCGTGGCCGCGTCGATGCGGGTGGCGGTGCCGTCGAGGGCGTTCGCGACCCAGACGACCCCGCGGCCCACGGCGATTCCGCGCGGCTCGTTGCCCACCCCGATGCGCCGGATCGCCCGGCTCTCGAGGTCGATGCGGCTCACGGAGCCGTCGTCGTTGGAGACCCAGACGGCGCCCTGGCCGACCGCGACGCGCTGGGGGTCGCCGCCGAGCACGAGGCGGTCGCGCTCCCCCGTGGCGACGTCGATGCGGGTGACCGTCGCGCGGCGCCGGCCGACGACCCAGACGGCGTCGTCGCCCACCGCGAGGTCCTGGACGCCGTCCGGGAGGACGAGCGCGGCGCGAGCGAGGGCGCCCGTGCCCGGGTC
>JAOPZO010000258.1 GCA_025964065.1 Solirubrobacterales bacterium
CGCATCGCGGACGGCCGCGTGCTCGTCGATCCGCGGACCCTCACCGACGACGAGCTCCCCCACGCGGCCGTGGCGGTCCGCGCGGCGCTCGGGCGCCACTGATGCGGCGGCCGTTCGTCGATCGCGCTCGTGTTCCGGGCGGACGGGCCGGTCGGCGCTCCGTCGCGCCCGCCTCGAGTCTCATCGTGCGCGCCTGCTCCCGCCGCCGCCGCGCCTAGACTGCCCGGGGAGCCGATGGCCGCCCCCGAGCCCACGACCTACACCGCGCTGCCCCACCTCCTCGCGCAGGCGAAGGAGACGTTCATCCGGGAGGCGCACCGCCGCCTGCACGCCGCGGGCTACCCCGAGATCGGCGGCAACGGGGTCGTCTTCCGCTGGCTCGACCCCGACGGCTCCCGCCTCGCGGAGATGGTCGAGCGCTCCGGGATGACGAAGCAGGCGTTCGGCGAGCACGTGAGCTCCCTGGAGCAGCACGGCTACGTCACGCGGGTCCCCGATCCGCGTGACGGCCGCGCGAAGCTCGTGGTGCCGACCGCTCGCGGCCTCGCGGCCCGCGCCGAGGCGCGCCGCATCTTCGCCGAGCTCGAGGCGGAGTGGGGCGCGCAGGTCGGCGCCGAGCAGCTCGCGACCGTCCGCGACGTGCTGTCACGCATCGCCGCCCTACCCTCGTAGGCCGATGGCCGTCGTGATCGCGTCAGACCTCGCCAAGGACATGGCGGGGGAGCCCCTGTGGAAGAACGTCTCGTTCAAGCTCGAGCGGCGTGACCGGCTGACCGTCGCCGGGCGCAACGGCTCGGGCAAGACGACGCTGCTGCGGATCCTCGCGGGGGAGACGGGGATCGACGGCGGCGAGGTCGTCTTCTCGAAGGGCACGCGGATCGCGCTGCACGACCAGCGGCCGCCGCGCGAGCGCGGGCTCACCCTCCGCGACTACGTCCTGAGCGGCAACCGCGAGCCGCTCGAGCTCGAGGAGCAGCTCCGCGCGCTCGAGGGCCAGATGGCGGGCGGGGACGAGAAGGTCTACGACCGCTACGCCCGCGTCATGGCCCAGTACGAGTCGGTCGGCGGCTACACGTGGCGCGAGGGCGCGAACTCCGTCATCCACGGCCTCGGCTTCACGGACAAGGACCTCGACCGCAACCTCGAGACGTTCTCCGGCGGCCAGCTCACCCGCGCCTCCCTCGCCCGCGCGCTCTCCGCCCGCCCGGACCTCCTGCTGCTCGACGAGCCGACGAACCACCTGGACATCGAGTCGCTCGAGTGGCTCGAGAAGACCCTGCAGGAGCTCGACGCCGCGATCGTCCTCATCGCCCACGACCGCTGGTTCCTCGAGGCCGTCGGCACCGCCGTCCTCGAGATCGAGGCCGGCCGCGGCCGCTTCTTCAAGGGCACGTGGCACACGTGGCGCAAGGAGCAGGCGGCCCGCGAGCTCGCCCTGGGCCGCGCGATCGAGAAGCAGCAGGCCGAGATCGCCCGCATGGAGCAGTTCGTCGAGCGCTTCCGGGCGAAGGCGACGAAGGCCAAGCAGGCCCAGTCGCGCGTGAAGGCGCTCGACAAGACGAAGGCCAACATGCTCACGCGGGAGCCGCGCGACACGCGCGAGATGGGCTTCGCTTTCAAGAAGCCCGAGCGCTCCGGCCGCGTCATCTTCGAGCTCGAGGAGGGCCACCTCGAGGTTCCCGGCCGCGTGCTCATCGACAAGGCCGAGCTGTGGATCGAGCGCGAGGAGCACGTCTCGCTCGTCGGGCCGAACGGCGTTGGCAAGACGACGCTCATCAACGCCCTCGCGGGTCGCCGGCCGCTCGACGGCGGGCGCCTGCGCCTCGGCCACAACGTGACGGTCGGCTACCTCTCCCAGCACGGCGAGGAGCTCGAGCACGGCAACGCGCGCACGGTCATCGAGGCCTGCGTCAAGGGCACGAAGCTCTCCCCGCAGGCCGCGCGGGCGCTGCTCGGCAAGTTCCTGTTCTCCGGCGACCAGGCCGAGAAGCCGCTCGAAGGGCTCAGCGGGGGCGAGCGCAAGCGGCTCGGGCTCGCGATCCTCGTCTCGAGCGGGGCGAACGTCCTGATCCTCGACGAGCCGACCAACCACCTGGATCTCGAGAGCCGCGAAGCGCTGGAGGACGCGCTCCTCTCCTTCCCGGGTGCGCTTCTGCTCGTCTCCCACGACCGCGCGCTCCTCGAGGCCGTCGGCACCCGCACGATCGCCGTCGAGGACTACGGCCTGAAGAGCTACGTCGGGGGCTGGCAGGAGTACTGGGCCCACCGGGAGGCGCAGAAGCTCACGGGCTACACGCCGCCCCCGCCGCCGAAGCCCACCGGGATGGCGGCCGAGAAGGCACCCGAGCGCGGGCCGGACGGCATGGCCCTGAAGCGCTCCGAGGACCTCATCAAGGAGTCCGAGGCGCCGCCGAAGGGCATGGCGAAGGCCGCCGCGAAGCAGGCGACCGCGAAGGCGAACGCCACGAACGCCACGAACGGTGCCGCGGCGCCGGCCGCGAACGGCGAGGGCGCACCCAAGCCCGGCACCGTCTCGAAGAACCGGGCGAAGCAGCTCGCGAAGCTCGAGCGGGCCGTCGAGACCGCCGAGGAGGCGTTCGCCGCGGTGGAGGAGGAGCTCGCCGACCCCGCGGCCTGGGCCTCGGCCTACGAGACGGCGAAGTCGACCGCGAAGCACACGAAGGCCAAGCGCGCCGTCGAGGCCGCGTACGCCGAGCTCGAGGCCTACGAGGCCTCGACCCCCGTCGGCTGACCCCGCGCCGTCGTCAGGGCGAGGTCGTGAGCAGTTGGTCCGCGGGCGCGTCGTCGTCCGTGAGCACCTGCGCGTCGCCGGCGAACGCGGCGAGCTCCTCACGCGCGAGCGTCCGGCCCTCCCGCGCGGTCGAGCGCACGCCCGCCGGCAGCGGCCGCTCCCCCGCGAGCAGGACGTAGTTGGAGCCCGTGGCGCCGTCCGGACCGCGCACGAGGCGCACGTCCGCGAAGCCGTCGAGGAGCGTCGCGGCCTCGGCCTTCAAGAGCTCCAGCGGCCCCAGGTCGATGAGGTTCAGCGCGTAGAGCCCGCCCGGGCGCAGCACGCGGCGGACCTCCGCGAGCCACTCCGCCGTCGTCAGGTGCCACGGCACCGCGCGGCCGCCGAACGCGTCGCCCACGACGAGGTCCGCGGAGCCCGTCGCGCGGCGCGCGAGCGTC
>JAOPZO010000195.1 GCA_025964065.1 Solirubrobacterales bacterium
CGGCGCTGGATCGACGAGCTCCGGCACCGGCGGCTCGCGATCGACGGCTCGGACCTCCTCGCCGCCGGGGTCCCCGCGGGCCCGGAGCTCGGCGCACGGCTCCAACGTGCGTTGGATGCCCACATGAACGGCGACGCCCCGGACAGGACCGCGCAGCTGCGGGTGGCGCTCGGCTAGGTTGCGTTCCCAAGTGCGGCGCTGGGGAAGCATGGGGAGGTGGCGGAGCGCGTGTTGACGGCGCCCGTGCTGCCTGCCCCGTTCCGCTGGGAGGGGCCCCACATCGCCGCAGACCTGGGGGACCACCACGTCCGGTTCACCACGCGCCGCGGCGGCGTCTCGCGGGAGCCGTTCCACTCGCTGAACCTCGGGCGCTGGACCCAGGACGAGTCGGGGCACGTCCTCACGAACTACGACCGCCTCGCCGCCGACCTCGGGGTCGACCGCGAGCGGATCGCCATGGGCTTCCAGGTCCACGGCAACGAGGTGCAGCGCCGGGACGAGGAGCCGCACCCCGACGACGACCTCCTGGCCTGCGACGGGCAGGCCACCCACGTCGAGGGCCTCACCTGCCTCGTGCTGACGGCGGACTGCCTGCCGGTCGCGCTGCTCTGCGAGGGCGCGGTCGCGATGGTCCACGCGGGCTGGCGCGGGCTGGACGGCGGCGTCCTCGAGGACGGACTCCGCGCGCTCCGGGAGCTCGGCGGGCGCGGTCCGGTCACCGCGCTCATCGGACCCGGCGCGGGCCCCGACTGCTACGAGGTCGGCCCGGAGCTGCACGAGCGCTTCGGCACCTCGGGGCCGACGCTCGACCTGAAGGGCATCGCGGCCCGGCGGCTCCTGGAGGGCGGGGCCGCGACGGTCCACGACGTCGGGCTCTGCACGATCTGCTCCGACGCCGAGCTCTTCTTCTCCCACCGGCGCGACGGCCCGTGCACGGGCCGGCAGGCGGGGCTCGCATGGCTGAGCTGATCCGCGGGCTCGACCCCGACCGCGTCCGCGAGAACCTCGCTGCGGTGCGCGCAGAGCTGGACGGCGCGGCCTGCGAGGTGGTCGCCGCCGTGAAGTACGTCGCGCTCGAGGAGCTGCCCGTGCTCGTCGAGGCGGGCCTCACGCACGTGGGGGAGAACCGCGCGCAGGACCTCGTGGCGAAGGCGGCCACCCCCGCGGGCGCGGGGCTCACGTGGGACTTCATCGGACAGCTCCAGTCGCGGAAGGTCAAGCAGGTGCTCCCGCACGTGCGCCTGATCCACTCCGTCGCCTCGGACTCCGCGCTCGAGCAGCTCGGCCGGCACGCGCCCGAGGGCACCGAGGTGCTCGTGGAGGTGAACGTCGCGGGCGAGGCGGGGAAGGGCGGGGTCGCCCCGGCGGAGCTCGACGCGTTCATCGCCCGCTGCCCCGTCCGGGTGAGCGGCCTCATGACGATGCCGCCCTACGCCCAGCGCGCCGAGGACTCCCGCCGCTGGTTCGCCGCGCTCGCCCAGCTCGCCGCGGACCGTGGCCTCCCGCGGCTCTCCATGGGCACCACGCAGGACTTCGCCGTCGCCGCCCAGGAGGGCGCCACGATCGTCCGCGTCGGGACGCGCCTTTTCAGGTGAGGTGCTGGGCGGGAGCGCCCAGGGGGAGGAAATGCGCGCTGCGCAGCTAATCTCCCATCGTCATGGCACTCCGCGACACCTGGCACAAGACGGCGGTCTACTTCGGATTGGCCGAGGAGCGCGACCCCGGCTACGACGAGCCCGAGGACGATTACGAGCCGGAGGCCCAGCTCCAGGAGAGCTACCGCGAGCGGCCGAACGTCCGCCGCCTCAGCTCCCGGCGGCGCGGTGGGGACTTCGACGACATCTTCGCCGAGGACGACGCGCCCCGGACGACGCCGCTCCGCGCGGTGCGCCCGACGAACGGCGGCGCGAAGGGCCCCGGCGGCGTCCGGGTGCACCTCGTCATCCCGAAGTCGTTCAACGACGCGCAGCAGGTCGCGGACAAGTTCAAGGACTCGATCCCGGTCGTCCTGAACCTCCAGGCCACGGACAACGACCTCGCGAAGCGGCTCATCGACTTCGCCTCGGGCCTGACCTACGCGCTCGACGGCGGGATGCAGCGCATCGCCGACAAGGTCTTCATGCTCACGCCGCGCAACGTCGAGATCTCCGCCGAGGAGCGTGCGTCGCTCATCGAGAAGGGCTTCTTCAACCAGTCTTGAGTCGGCTGGGGCTGATCGGTGCGGGCAACATGGCCCGTGGCCTGGCCCTGGGCTGGGGGGAGCCGGTCCTCGCGACGGACTCGGGCTCGGGCCGCGCCGCCGCGCTCGTGGCCGACGTCGGCGGCGAGTCGCTCGGCACGGACGTCGCCGCGCTCGCCGCGCGGGCCGAGGTCCTCGTGCTCTGCCACAAGCCGTACGCGCTGGCCGACGTCGCCTCCCTCATCACCGGCTTCACCGGCCTGGTCGTGTCCGTCCTGGGCGGCGTGTCGCTCGCGGAGCTGCGCACCGCCTACCCTGAGGCGTCCGTGTCGCGCACCGAGCCCAACACCGCCGTCCAGGTGCGCCAGGGCGTGACGCTCGTCGCCGACGGCGGCGACCGCCCCGAGGACGTCCGCGCGCTGTTCGCCCGCCTCGGGACGGTCACCGAGGTGCCCGAGGCCTCGATGCCGGCAGCCGGCGGGATCTCGGGGGTCGGCCCGGCGTACGTCGCGCTCGTCGCCGAGGCGTGGATCGACGCGGCCGTCGGGGCCGGCCTGGAGCCCGAGGTGGCGACCGAGCTCGTGCTCGGGACCCTCGAGGGCTCCGCCGCGCTCATCCGCGCGCAGGGCGGTGACACCCTGGGCGTCCGCCGCGGGGTCACCTCGCCCGGCGGCACCACGGCGCGCGGCCTGCGTGCGCTCGTCGACGCGGGCGTCCCGTCCGCGTTCCTGTCCGCCATGGACGCCACCAAGGGGAACACATGACCACCGTCCTGGCCGCCGAGCTGCGGGTCGAGGTGGGGGACTTCCTCGCCGCGCTCCTGCAGGTCTACGTGATCCTGATCATCGCGTACATCCTGACCCAGCTCTTCTTCGGGTTCGGGGGGCGCATGCCGTACAACCGCTACCTCTCGGCGGTCGTCGGCTTCCTCGAGCAGGTCGTCGCGCCGTACCTCAACATCTTCCGGCGCTTCATCCCGCCGATCGGCCCGATCGACATCTCGCCGATCGTCGGCATCCTGCTGCTCCAGATCCTCGGCGGGCTCATCGTCCGCATCGTCCGCGGCTACTAGGCGATGGTGCGCCCGGCCACAGCGGAACGCTCGAGTGCCACGGCCCGCGGAGCCTAGGCGTGCCCCGGAGCGCGTGGAGCCGTGCGGGCCTGGTGCTCGCCGCGGTGCTGGTCCTCGACCAGGTGACGAAGGCGCTCGTGCGCCGCGGCGTCGAGCTGGGCAGCGAGGACGCGGTCTTCCCGCTCGTGAAGATCGTGCACTCCCGAAACCGCGGGGTCGCCTTCGGCGCGTTCGAGGACCAGACCGCCCTCGTGGTGCTCGTCATCGCGATCGCCATCGGCGCGCTCGTCGCCTACTTCGCCACCCACCGCGACCGCCCGCTCGTCTGGCTGCCCGTCGGGCTCCTGGCCGGCGGCGCGCTCGGCAACGTCATCGACCGTGTCCGTGAGGGCTTCGTGACCGACTTCATCAAGCTGCCCTCGTGGCCGGCCTTCAACATCGCCGACATGGCGATCACCTTCGGCGTGCTCGCGCTCGTCCTCGTCGTGGAGCGCTCCGATGCTCGAGCTCCGAAGCACGCCTGAGGACGCCGGGACGCGCGTCGACGCGTTCCTGGCAGCCCCGCTCGGCTCCCGCTCCCGCGCCCAGCGCCTCGTCGAGGCGGGCGCCGTCGCGGTCGACGGCCGGGTGGTCATGAAGTCGTTCAAGCTCGCCGGGGACGAGGGCATCACGGTCGACGAGGCGCTCGACCCGGCCGAGGAGCCGGCGGACGTCGGCGTGGGGGAGCCCGCGGCGTTCGGCGTCGCGTACGAGGACGCGCACCTGCTCGTGGTCGACAAGCCGCCGGGGGTCGTGGTGCACCCGGCACGCGGCCACCGCTCGGGCACGCTCGCCCAGGCGCTCGCGGGCCGCGCGGCCGGCGGGGAGGACGAGTGGCGCGCGGGCATCGTGCACCGCCTGGACCGCGACACCTCCGGGCTGCTCGTCGTCG
>JAOPZO010000207.1 GCA_025964065.1 Solirubrobacterales bacterium
CGACGACGACCGCCGCGAGGACCGCTCGGACGACGACGACCGCCGCGAGGACCGCTCGGACGACCACGGCGGCGACGAGGACCGCTCGGACGACCACGGCCACGACGAGGACCGCTCGGACGACCACGGCCGCCGCGAGGACCGCTCGGACGACCACGGCGGCGAGGACGGCCGGGGACGCGGCCGCGGCCGCGGTCGGGGCGGCGACGATGGCTGACCGCACGGGGCTGAGCGTCCTCACCGCCGCGGCGACCCTCTTCTGCGTCGTGCTCCTCGGCCTCGCGCTCCAGATGCGCGCGGGCCGCGATCCGGCGCTCGGCGCGGGGCCCGCGCCCGCGCCGCCCGAGCCACGCATCGTGGTGCTCCGCCGCGTCGAGGTGCGCCGGGTCCTCCCGCGGCCCGTGGCCGACGCGAACGCCGCGGCGGCCGGTGCTCCGACGGCGCCCGGCTCCGCTGCAGCGTCCGGCGTCCCCGCCGCGTCCGGCGCGTCGTCCGCGCCGATCGCCGCGCCTGCGCCGGCTCCCACCGCGCCCGCGCCTGCCCCCGTCGTCTCGCGCGCCTCATGACCCCCACCACAAGCACGACCGAAGGGGTGTGCGGATCCGTGACCCACGAACGGGTCAAGAGCCCGCACACCCCCGCCCGCCGCCGCCCCACGCTCGCGACCACGGCCGACATCCGCTTCCCCGCGCTCGGCACGGAGGTCCGCATCCGTGTCGAGGGCCCCGCCGCCCCGGCGCTCGCGCGCCGCGCCCGCGCCGAGGTCGAGCGGCTCCACGCGTGCCTCACGCGCTTCGACCCGGCGTCGGAGCTCGCCCGCCTGAACGCCGATCCGCGCACGGTCGTCCCCTGCTCTCCGAGTCTGCGCGCGGCGGTCCGCGACGCGCTCGCGGTCGCCGAGGCCACCGTGGGCGCCATCACCCCGACGCTGCACGACCAGCTCTGCGCGGCGGGCTACGACCGGACCTTCGAGGCCCTGGCCACCGCCCGGCCCACGCGCCGCCCCGTCCGCTCCCCGCGCCCCGCGGCCCCGGCAGGCCTCGTCACGGTCGACGACGACGCCGGCACGATCGCCCGCCCGTCCGGCCTTCGGCTCGACCTCGGCGGCACGGGCAAGGGCCACGTCGCCGACCGGGTCGCCGCGCTCCTCGCGCCCGCCGGGACCTGGGTCGTCGACGCGGGCGGCGACGTCCGCGTGGGCGGCGCCCACGCCGTCCGCCTCGACGGCACGGGCCTCACCGTCCGCGTCCGCGACCGCGCCGTCGCGACTTCCAGCGTCGCCCGCCGCGCCTGGGCCTCCCATGACGGCCGCACCGCGCACCACCTCCTCGACGCCCGCACCGGGGAGCCCGCCCGGACCGTCGCGGTCCAGGCCTCCGCGCTCGCGCCGACGGTGCTCGAGGCCGAGACCCGCGCGAAGCTCGCGCTGCTCCACGGCCCGGCCGTCCTGCGGCGCCACGGCGGCGTCCTGCTCGACGACGCGGGGACCGTCACCCAGGTCGGCCACCTGGAGGTGCTCGCATGACCCCGGACCCGATGGAGCACGCCTGGTGGCTCGGCTCCCGCGCCGCGGGCGTCGTCGCCCTGCTCGCGATGGCGACCGCGGTCGGCCTCGGGCTCGCGCTCGCCGCGCGCGTCACCCGCGACCCCGCGCGGATGCGGCTGCTCGGCGGCCTGCACCAGCACGCGGCGCTCACCGCCCTCGTCGCCATCGCCGTCCACGGGATCGCGCTGCTCGGCGACGGGTTCCTGCACCCGAGCGTCGCGGACGTCGCGGTGCCGTTCGTGATGGATCGGGAGCGCGTGTGGACCGGCCTCGGCGTCACGGGCGGCTGGGTCGCCGCGCTGCTCGGCCTGTCCTACTGGCTCCGCGACCGCCTCGGCCCCCGCCGCTGGCGCGCCGCGCACCGTCTGACCACCCTCGCCTACGTCCTCTCCGTGCTCCACGCGCTCGGCGCCGGGACCGATGCCGCGGAGCCCTGGATGCTCGTGCTCGTCGTCGGAAGCGGCGCCCCCGTCCTCTTCCTGCTCGTGCTGCGCGTGCTCCCCGCACCGCCGGACGGCACCCCCGGCTTCCGCCGCCTGCGGGTCGCCGCCGTCGCCGCCGAGAGCCCGGGCGTCCGCTCGTTCCGCCTCGAGCCCGTCGACCGCCGGCCGCTCGCGCCCGCGACGCCCGGGCAGTCCGTGCCGGTTCGCGTCCCCGTCCCCGGCCACGGCGTCCTGCAGCGCGCCTACTCCCTCTCGGCGGCCCCGTCCGCCGCGACCCATCGCATCAGCGTCGCCCGTGACGGCGTCGTGAGCACCCACCTGCACGAGGCGGTCCGGGCCGGGGATGTCCTCGAGGTGGGGGAGCCCGTCGGCGCCTTCGGCCTGGACCCGACGCCCGCCCGTCCCGTCGTCCTGCTCGGCGCCGGCATCGGCGTCACCCCGCTGCTCGCGATGCTCGCGCGGCTCGCGGCGGAGCGCAGCCCGCGCGAGGTCTGGTGGGTGCAGGTCGCGCGCTCGCGCGAGGAGCTCCCGTTCGCCGAGGAGGTCGCCGCCCACGTCGCGCGGCTGCCGCGGGCACGGGCGCACGTCCACCTCACGGGCGAGCGCGGCCGGCCCACCGCCGCCGACGTCCTGGCGCTCGGCGTCCCGCCCGACGCCGCGTTCCACC
>JAOPZO010000222.1 GCA_025964065.1 Solirubrobacterales bacterium
CCGGGGTGACGAGCGCCCGCTTCGGCGTCCAGCGCTTCACGGGCGCGGGCGCCGGATCGGGCGCGGCGGTCTGCTCGGCGAGAGCCATGGACCGGGTGTCTCCGAGATCGCCGCCCTTCGCACGTCCCCGGCGCGCGGCCACTCATGGACGCAAAGGCATCGCCGCTGTACCTTCGCGCTCCATGGACCTCAAGGAGCTCGCCAAGCAGGTCGAGGACGGCACCGTCGACACCGTCGTCCTCGCCATGACCGACATGCAGGGGCGGCTCCAGGGCAAGCGCCTCGACGCGCGGCACTTCCTCGACGGCGTGGCCGAGCACGGCGCGGAGGCCTGCAACTACCTCCTGGCGGTCGACGTCGAGATGACCCCCGCGCCGGGCTTCGCGATGAGCTCCTGGGAGCGCGGCTACGGCGACTTCGTCCTGGCTCCCGACCTCGCCACGCTGCGGCCGGCGACCTGGCTCGAGGGCACGGTGCTGCTGCTGGCCGACGTGCGCTGGGAGGACGGCTCGGACGTCGTCGCCTCCCCCCGGCAGGTGCTCCGCAAGCAGCTCGCGCGCCTCGCGGAGCGCGGCTGGGAGGCCCAGGCCGCCACCGAGCTCGAGTTCCTCGTCTTCCGCGACACGTACGAGCAGGCCTGGGACGCGCGGTACGTCGGGCTGACGCCGGCCAACCGGTACAACGTCGACTACTCCATCGTCGGCACCGCCCGGGTCGAGCCGCTGCTGCGGCGTATCCGCACGACGATGGCCCGCGCGGGCCTCGCCGTCGAGGACGCCAAGGGCGAGTGCAACCTCGGCCAGCACGAGATCAACTTCAGGTACGCCGACGCGCTGACCACGGCCGACCAGCACGCGATCTACAAGACGGCCGCGAAGGAGATCGCCGCGGAGCTCGGCATGGCCGTCACGTTCATGGCGAAGTACGACGAGCGCGAGGGCTCGAGCTGCCACGTGCACCTCTCCCTGCGCGACGGCGACGGCGGCGCGCTGTTCGCCGACCAGCCCGCGCTCTTCGACGCGTTCCTCGCCGGCAACCTCGCCCACGCCCGCGAGCTCACGCTGCTCCTGGCTCCGAACGTCAACTCCTACAAGCGCTACGCGGACGCGTCGTTCGCCCCGACCGCGATCGCCTGGGGCCATGACAACCGCACCTGCGGCTTCCGGGTCGTCGGCCACGGGCCGGGCAAGCGCATCGAGTGCCGCATCCCGGGCGCGGACGTCAACCCGTACCTCGCGCTGAGCGCGATCGTCGCCGCCGGGCTGGCGGGCGTGGACGCGGGCCTCGAGCTCGAGCCGCCCTGCGCGGGCAGCGCCTACGAGAGCGGGCACCCGCGGGTGCCCGGCACGCTCGCGGAGGCCCACGCGCTGTTCCAGGAGTCCGCGCTGGCCCGCACGGCCTTCGGCGACGAGGTCGTCGAGCACTACGCCAACGCGGCCCGGGTGGAGCTCGCGGCGTTCGGCGCGGCGGTCACCGATTGGGAGCGCGTGCGCGGCTTCGAGCGGCTGTGATCGACGAGACCGTCTTCGCGCCCGTCCGCTCCCAGACCGCGTTCGAGGAGACGCTCGAGCGGCTCGGGACGGCGATCAAGCTCGGGCTCCTCGTGCCGGGCGAGCGCCTCCCGGCCGAGCGGGAGCTCTGCGCGATGCTCGGGATCGCCCGCTCCACCCTGCGCCAGGCGCTCACCGCGCTCGTGCAGTCCGGGCAGCTCCACGCGGTCCGCGGCCGCGGCGGCGGCACCTTCGTCGCCGACGCGCCCCCGCCCGCCGACCCCCTGAGCCCGGAGGAGCTCGCGGGCTGGCGTGACGTGTGCGCGGAGCGCTTCACCGTGGAGGTCGGGGTCGCGGCGCTCGCGGCGATGCGCGTGAGCCCCGGCGCCCTCGGCGGCCTCGACGAGCTCGTGGTGGCGATGGACGACCGGGTCCGGGACTTCCCGGCCTACCGCGCGGCGGACGTCCGCTTCCACATCGGCCTGGCCGAGGCGACGGGCTCCGCGCGGGTCCTCGCGGCGATGACCGAGGTGCAGGGCGCGATGACCGACCTCATCACGCACATCGCCCACCCGCCCGAGGTCCTGGAGCACGCGAACGCGCAGCACGCGCGGCTCCTGAGCGCGATCCGGGCGGGCGACCAGGGCCACGCGGTCGGGGTGATGAGCGAGCACCTGCAGGGGACCGAGCACGTCCTCGCGGGCCTGCTCCCCGACGGCTGAGACACCCGGACCATGTGTCGGTTGACACGTTGGCGCTCACGGACGTAGGTTCCCGGCACTGAAGGTCCAAGCAGCAGACCTTTGCTGCTTCACCCCATCGGAGGAGAGACCGCATGGCCACGACGGACAAGGTGACGACGGACGAGGAGCGCCTCGCCGAGCTGGGCTACACGCAGGAGCTCGACCGCAGCTGGACGGGCTTTCAGAACTTCGCCATCTCGTTCACGATCATCTCGATCCTGGCGGGCTGCTTCACGACCTACGGCCAGGCGTGGAACAACGGCGGCCCCGTCGCGATCTCCTGGGGCTGGCCCCTCATCTCGATCCCGATCCTGATCATCGGTTTCTGCATGAGCGAGCTCGTCAGCGCCTACCCGACGGCGGGCGGCATCTACTGGTGGGCCTCGAAGCTCGGGGGCGCCGCCTGGGGCTGGTTCACCGGGTGGTTCAACCTCATCGGCCTCATCGCCGTGACCGCGTCCGTCGACTACGGCTGCGCGACGTTCGCCAACACCGTCCTCGGCCTGTACGACGTCGGGCTCTTCGGCGCGACCTCCGACGAGCCCTCGGACTTCCTCCGCGGCACGTTCGTCCTCTTCGCGATCATCCTCGCGCTGCACGCGACGATCAACATCCTCGGCAGCCACCTCGTCGCCCGGGTCAACTCGATCTCCGTCTGGTGGCACGTCGCCGGCGTCGCGGTGATCCTCGCGGTCCTCGTGCTCGTGCCCGACGACCACGCCTCCGCGGACTTCGTGTTCACCGAGCGCATCAACAACTCGGGCTTCGGCCAGGGCATGTACTGGTTCTACGTCCTGCCGCTCGGCTTCCTGCTCACCCAGTACACGATCACGGGCTACGACTCCTGCGCCCACGTGTCCGAGGAGACCCAGGGCGCCTCGGACGCCGCCGCCAAGGGCGTCTGGCGCTCCATCTTCTACTCCGCGCTCATCGGCTGGATCCTGCTCCTGGCGATCACGTTCGCCGCTGCGGACGCCGCCGCGGTGACCGAGGGCGGCGGCTCGTCGATCGCGGTCCTGGAGAGCGCGATGGGCACCGCGTGGGTGAAGCTGGTCCTGATCATCTCGGTGTTCGGCCAGCTGTTCTGCGGCGCCGCGTGCCTCACCAGCGCCTCGCGCATGTGCTACGCGTTCAGCCGCGACGGCGCGATCCCGGGCTCGCGGATCTGGAGCAGGGTCAACCACCGGAAGATCCCCGTGAACGCCGTGCTGTTCATGGCCGGCTGCGCGCTGCTGCTGACCGTGCCGGCGATCTTCGGCAACGCGGACGGCATCCCCGTCGCGTTCTTCGCCGTCGTCTCCATCGCGGTCATCGGCCTCTACATCGCCTACGTCATCCCGATCTACCTGCGCTGGCGGATGGGCGACGACTTCGAGCCCGGCCCCTGGAACAACGGCCGCAAGTACAAGTGGATGAACCCGCTCGCGACGGTCTGGGTCGCCCTCATCACGATCATCTTCATCCTCCCCACGACACCCGCGGGCGTGCCGTTCCGGGACGAGTTCTCGTGGTCCTCGGTGAACTACGCACCGCTCGTCACCGGCGGCGTCATCGCGGCCGTCGGCATCTGGTGGCTCGTGAGCGCGAAGCACACGTTCACCGGGCCGAAGAAGACGGTGCGGGAGATCGACGAAGAGATCGACGTCCTCTGAGCATGGCGGGCGTCCTGCAGGTCCTCGAACCCGCCACGGGCGGCCTCCTCGCGGAGATCCCTGGCGGCGGTCCCGCGGAGGTCGACGCGGCGGTCGCCCGCGCGCGGGCGGCCTTC
>JAOPZO010000263.1 GCA_025964065.1 Solirubrobacterales bacterium
GATCCGCCCGCCCGTGGTCGCCTGCTCCGTCGCGGGCACGCACGACGGGGCCTGCAGGCGCACGTCGAGCGGCGCGCCGCGGAGCTCCGCGCGCATCCAGGCGATTCCCGCGGGCCCGAGGACGTTCGCGACCTCGTGGGGGTCGGCGACCACCGTCCCGGTGCCGCAGGCCGCAAGCAGCCGAGCCGCCTCGGCCGGGGCGAGCAGCGTGCTCTCCAGGTGCATGTGGCCCTCGATGAGCGCGGGCGCGAGGACGACGTCGCCCACGTCCTCCACCGCGTCCCCGCTGACGTAGTCGCCGACCCCGACCACCAGGCCGTCGGCGATGGCGACGTCCGCGCGGCGCACGGTGCCCGTGTGCACGTCGAGCACGCGCCCGCCGCGGAGCAGCCGGTCGGCGGGCGCCTCGCCGCGGGCGACGGCGAGACGGCGGGCGAGCGCCGGGACGGCGGGGTCCTCGTGGGGCATGGGCGCAGTCTGCACCGCCGGGTCCGACGGGCGCGCACCGACGAGGTTGCATCCCGCCATACATCGTGTATGGTCGCCGCTACACACGCTGTCCGGACGCCACATACGGCGGTCGGCGGTGGCAATCGGAGAGAAAGCGGGTCATCGATGGAACCGGGCTACACGCCAGCACCGGGGTACGGGGAGCTCCTCGGCCACCCCTCCCCCGTCGTCGCGAGCGACTTCGACGCATGGTTCTTCCTGTTCTGGGCGGGCCTGCTCGTCGTCGTCATCGCGCTCCCCTGGGCGATCATCCGCTGGCGGAGGCACAACGACGTCCTGCCGATCCTCATGCTGGGCGCCGGCCTCCTCACCTCGCTCGGCGAGCCGATGCTCGACCTCGTCGGCCACCTCCGCTGGTCGGAGAACCTGCACGGCCCGGCGTTCACCAACTTCGGCATCCCGGTGCCGCTGCTGATCCCGCCCTGCTACGCCCTGTTCATGGGGCTCGAGGCCTACTGGATCTGGTCCATGATCCAGAAGGGCATCACCAAGCGCGGCTTCATGCTGATGTTCGCCGCCTGCGGGGTCTCCGACGCCATCATGGAGCACCCCGGCGTGATCATGGGCGTCTACGAGTACTACGGGACGCAGCCGTTCGAGTTCTACAAGTTCCCGTTCTACTGGTCCTTCACGAACGGCGTGGCCATCGCCACGATCGCCGTCCTCCTGCATTTCGTCTGGCCGCTGGTCAAGGACGGGCCCGCGTGGCACAAGGCCGCCGTGCTGCCGCTCGGCATCATCGGCACGATGATGGGCGAGTTCGGCGCGGGCTTCCCGGTCTTCCTCGCGATCAACGCGAACATCCCGACCTGGCTCCAGTGGGTCATCGGCTCGGGCACGCTCGTCATCTCGGTCGTGTGGATCCGCGTGCTCGCACAGCTCGTGGCGAAGGACGGCGCCCCGGAGTACACGTTCCTGGGCCTCTTCCGGGCCCGGTTCATGATGCCCCACCAGCGCGAGGCCTACATCGCGGGCCTGAGCGGCGGCGCGGCCGCCGCCGCTCCGGCCGACGACCGCACGAGGGTCACGAACTAGGACCACGGGCGGCGCGCCACCGGCGCGCGGGCCCACCCGCAGGACGACGAAGGGCCCGCGCGTGCGGGCCCTTCGCCGTTCCCGGCCGGCGAGCGGGCCGCTCAGTCGGGCAGCACGAGCGCCCCGGCCTCGCGAAGCGCCGCGAGGCGCTCCGCGTTCACGCCCCAGCCCTCGAGCGCGGCCGGCACGTCGCCCGGCACGGGCCGCGCGGCGCCCGGCGTCCGGTCGAAGCGCGGGGCGGCCGAGGGCTGCACGAGGCCGTCGAGCGTCGTGAAGCTCCCGCGTGCCGCCATGTGCGGGTGGCCCGGCGCCTCGAACATCCCCTGCACGGCGGTCGCGCAGGCCTCCTCGCCCTCGAGGATCGCGGCCCACTCCTCGCGCGTGCGCCCGGCGAAGACCTCGGCGAAGCGCTCCTTGAGCGCCGGCCAGGCGGCGAGGTCGTACTGCGGCGCCTCCTCGGCCGGGATCCCCACGAGCTCGAGCAGCCGGGCGTAGAACTGCGGCTCGATCGCCCCCACCGCGACGTGACCGCCGTCCGCGGTCGCGTAGACCTCGTAGAACGGCGCGCCCGAGTCGAGGAGGTTCGTGCCCGGCTCGTCCTTCCACATCCCGCCGGCGCGGAGGCCGTGGAAGAGGGAGGTCAGCAGCGCGGCCCCGTCGACCATCGCGGCGTCCACGACCTGCCCGCGCCCGGACACCCGCGCCTCCAGCACGCCGCAGACGACCCCGAAGGCGAGGAGCATCCCGCCGCCGCCGTAGTCCCCGACGAGGTTCAGCGGCGCGAGCGGCCGCTCGCCCCGGCGGGCCATCCCGCCGAGCGCGCCCGCGACCGCGATGTAGTTGATGTCGTGCCCGGCCACGTTCGCCATGGGTCCGTCCTGGCCGTAGCCCGTCATCCGCCCGTAGACGAGCTTCGGGTTGACCGCGGCGGTGTCCGCCGGGCCGAGCCCGAGGCGCTCCATGACCCCGGGGCGGAAGCCCTCGAGGAGCACGTCGGCGCTCCGGCAGAGGTCGAGCACGAGCGCCTTCGCGTCCGCGTGCTTCAGGTCGACGGCGACGGACGGGCGCCCGCGCCGCGTGACGTCGAACTCCGGGCGCACGAGCGCGAGCTCGCCCTTGCGGTCCAGGCGGATGACGTCCGCGCCCATGTCGGCCAGCAGCATCGCGGCGAACGGCCCCGGGCCGATACCCCCGATCTCGACGACCCGGACGCCCTGGAGGGGCCCCCGGGGCGCGTCGGGGGTCTGCTCTGACGTGGGGGTGGCGCTCATCCCCGCGACGCTACACGCGCGAGGCGCCCGCACGCCGCGCCCTCCGCCCCTGGAAGAACAGCCTGTCCGGGCACGGTGTCGCCATCTCGACTACGCTCCCGCCATGAGATCTGAACTGACCTCGAGCGGGCGCGTCGTCGCCATCACGGGCGGCGGCCGCGGCATCGGTCTCGCGACCGCCAAGGCACTCCTCGCGGGCGGCTGCCGCGTCGTGCTCGGCGACATCGACCTGGCGGTCGTGGAGGCCGCTGCCGCCGGGCTCGGCCCGGGCGCCCACGCGCTCCACCTCGACGTCACCGACGACGCATCCTTCGATGCCTTCCTCGCCGCGGCGGCGCGCGACGTCGGCCCCGTCGACGTGCTCGTGAACAACGCGGGCATCATGCCCATCGGACCGTTCCTCGACGAGGCGCCGGCCACCGCGCGGCGCGCGGTCGACATCAACCTGGGCGGCTGCCTCAACGGCATGCGCGCCGCGCTGCCGGCGATGCTCGCGCGCGGCTCCGGCCATGTCGTCAACGTGGCCTCCGTCGCCGGCAGGTCCCCCGTGCCCGGCGGCCTCACCTACGCCGCCACGAAGGCCGCGGTCATCTCCGCGACGGAGACGGCCCGCGTCGAGTTCGCCGGCCAGGGCGTCGCCTTCACCTGCGTCATGCCGTCGTTCACGAACACGGACATCGTCGCGGGCACGAAGGGCACGCGCTTCGTGAAGAACGTGGAGCCCGAGGAGGTCGGCGCCGCCATCGCCGCCGCGATCGCGAGCCGCCGCAAGGACGTCTACGTCCCGGCGGCCGTCGGCGCCATCGTGAAGCTCACGCCGCTCATCGGCCGCAGGCTGCGCGACGCGACGAACAAGGCGATCGGGGCGGACCGCGCCTTCCTCGACGTCGACCAGGGTGCGCGCGCCGCCTACGAGAACCGCATCGCCCCCGCGAGCGTCCCGCCGCAGCTGGAGCCCCCGCCGGGCGTCGACGGCGAGCGCTGAGGTGCACGACCCGCGGGACCTCCCGGAGCCCGGCGAGACGACGAAGGCCGAGGGAACCGCGGAGCTCGAGCGCCGCCGGGCCCTCGCGCTCGGGATGGGCGGGCCGGAGCGGCTCGCGGCGCTTGCCGCGAAGGGGCGGCTCAACGCCCGCGAGCGCGTCCACGCGCTCCTCGACGAGGGCTCCTTCGTGGAGCTCGGGATGCTCGCGCATTCCGACCGGCCCGAGGTCGGGGAGCGCGCTCCCGCCGACGCCGCGGTGACCGGGGTCGGGACCGTCGACGGCCGGAAGGTCTGCGTCATCGCGAACGACGCGACCGTGATGGCCGGCTCCACGGGGAAGGTCGGCGCCCGCAAGCAGGGCCAGATCATGAGCCTCGCGGGCCGCAAGGGCTACCCGCTGCTCATGCTCGGCGACGCCAACGGCGGCCGCCTTCCCGACCTCCTCGGCTCGGACTTCGGCGCCTCGGCGGGCACGGACGAGGGCGAGCACTTCCTCGGCCTGCGGGTCGCGGGCGACCGCATCCCGCGGGTCACCGCGATCCTCGGCAACGCGTACGGCGACCCGGCGTTCTGGGCCGGCTCCTCCGACTTCGTCGTGATGGCCGAGGGCGCGTCCGTCGCACTCTCGGGCCCGTCGCTCGTCGCCTCCTCCACGGGCGCGGATACGACCCACGACATGCTCGGCGGCGCCGACATGACCGTGAGGACGACCGGGGTCGTCTCCCGCCTGGAGCCCAGCGAGGCCGACGCGCTCGCCGCGGTCCGCCGCTTCCTCTCCTACCTGCCCTCGAACGCGACGCTCCCCGCGCCCACCGCGCCCGCGGTCACCCCGGCGACCCCGCCCGACGCGCTCGGGGACCTCGTCCCGGACCGCGGCCGCCGCGGCTACGACGTGCGGAAGGTCATCGACGGCGTCGTCGACGGCGGCTCGTTCTTCGAGCTCCACCCGCAGTTCGCCCGCAGCCTCGTCGCGGGCCTCGCCCGCGTGGACGGCCGGCCCGTCGGCGTGCTCGCGAACCAGCCCAAGCACCGCGGCGGCGTTCTCGACGTCCCCGCCATCGTGAAGGCCACGCGGCTCGTGGACCTCTGCACCGCGTTCGGGCTGCCGCTCGTGTTCCTGCAGGACCTCCCGGGCGTGCTCGTCGGCGTCGAGTCCGAACGTCTGGGCGTCGCCCAGCGACTGCTCGAGCTGTTCACCGCGATCGCTCGCTCCCCGGTCCCGAAGGTCACCGTCGTGCTGCGCAAGGCGTTCGGCTTCGGCTACATCGTCCTCGGCGGCGCGCCCATGGGCACGGACTACGTCGTGGCCTGGCCCAACGCGGAGATCGGCTTCATGTCCGCCGAGAACGCGGTGCAGGTCGTCCACCACCGCCGGCTCCAGGCCGTCCGCGCGGAGCACGGCGAGGAGGCGGCGCGGCAGCTCGCGGCCCAGCTCGAGCTCGACGTGCACCGGGCCTTCGCGCCCTGGCAGGCCGCGAGCCAGTCGTTCATCCACGACGTCATCCGCCCGGACGAGACCCGCGCCGCCGTCGTGCGCGGCCTCTTCATCGGCAGCGGCTACCGCTGAACGAGGAGGTCGGCGCGGAGCGCGGCGAGCGCCTCCGGGGCGACCCCGTGGTCCAGCACGTACCGCTCGGGGCCGCCGTGGACGGCGCGCAGGTGCGCGAGCGCGCCGCGGAGCGCCGGCTCGGGCGTGCCGAGCAGCGCCGCCAGGCCCGCGACCTCG
>JAOPZO010000267.1 GCA_025964065.1 Solirubrobacterales bacterium
GGCGGGAAGGCCCTCATCGCGCTCGCCCTCGTCGCGCTCCTCGTCGGCCTCGGCGCCGTGCTGGCCCTCGGCGGCGGCGACGACCCGGGGACCACGGCCGGCAACGGAACGAGCTCGGGCGAGCGCACGACCTCCGGGGAGCGGACCACGACGTCCGAGCCCTCCACCTCCTCGGCCCAGAGCACCCCCGCCCCGGCCGCGCCCGCGCCGGCCGAGACGGCCACGCCGGAGCCGCAGCCCACTCCCGAGCCCACCGGCAAGTCGCGGGCGCAGCTCATCGCGCAGAACAACCAGGCGTACGCCCGGACCCGCAACGATCCGGCGGGCCAGGTCGCGCCGCTGCAGGAGGCGGTCGAGGGGCTCTGCACGACCCAGGACCTGCAGTGCGCGTTCGCGCTGTTCAACCTCGCGCAGGCGCTCCGGCTCTCGGGCCGCCCCGCCGAGGCGATCCCGCTGCTGGAGCGGCGGCTGAGCTTCTCGGACAACCAGGTCGGCACGGTCCGCGAGGAGCTCGCGCGGGCGCAGCAGGCGGCGGGTGTCGCGTCCTCCTCCGGGGCCGGCACGTCCGGCGACAACGGCAGGGCGAAGGGCAGGAACAAGGACGACGACGACTGACCCGAGCCCGCTGAGCGGTCCCGGGCGCTAGGCGATCATGACCTTGATCGCCTCGCGGTCGGCCATCGCGCGGTAGCCCTCGGGCGTCTCCTCGAGGGAGATCGTGCGGTCGAAGACGCGGCCGGGTTGCAGGGAGCCGTCGAGGACGTCGGGAAGCAGCTCCTCGATGTAGGCACGGGCCGGCGCGATCCCGCCCGAGATCGTGACGTTCCGCAGGAACGACGGCCGGGCGCCCGCGAGCGCCTCGAACTGCGGCACGCCGACGCGCCCGATGGCGCCGCCCGCGCGCACGATCTTCGAGGCGGTCAGGAACGACGCCTCCTCCCCCACGCACTCGAGGACGCAGTGCACGCCATCGCCGCCCGTGAGCTCGCGCACCGCGGTGACCGCCTCCTTGCCGCGGACCGCCACGACGTCCGTGGCGCCGAACTCGCGGCCCAGGTCCGTCCGGTCGGTGTGGCGGCCCAGCAGGATGATCTGCTCCGCGCCGAGCCGCTTGGCCGCCATGACGCCGCAGAGCCCGACGGCGCCGTCGCCGACGACCGCGACGGACCGGCCCGGGCCCACACGGGCGCTGACGGCCGCGTGGTGGCCCGTGGAGAACACGTCGGAGAGCGTCAGCAGCCCCGGCATGAGCGCGTCGTCCTCCGGGACGGGCAGGACGACGAGCGTCCCGTCGGCGTGCGGGACCCGCACGGCCTCGCCCTGCCCGCCGTCGACGTCCGCGCTGCCCCAGAACGCGACCTGGCGGCAGGAGGTCTGCAGCCCCTCCCGGCAGAACGTGCAGGAGCCGTCGGAGGAGACGAACGGCGCGACGACGACGTCGCCGGCCTTGATCGTGGACACCTCGGCGCCGACGTCCTCGACGACCCCGATGAACTCGTGGCCCATCCGCATCGCCTCGCCGGCGTGCGACTTGTAGGGCCAGAGGTCGCTTCCGCAGATGCAGGAGCGGGTGACGCGGACGAGGGCGTCGGTCGGGGCCTTGATCGAGGCGTCGGGGACGTCCTCGACCCGGACGTCGCCGGCGGCGTGCATGAGGGTGGCTCGCATGAGGCGAATCTACCCCGGGCGCCGGTTCAGACCTCTTCGCGCTCCGGGACCGGGCGCGCCGGCACCGCGGGGCGCGCGGGACGGCGGGAGGGGGCGGCCCTGCGGTCGCCGATGTGACCGGGCTCGCGCAGGCGGACCGGGGACGGCTTGGCGTCCGGGAGGGCCGGGGACTCGACGCCGTCGCCGCCCGGGCCGGTCGGCTCGACGGGCTGCTCGGGGTCGTCGCCGCCCCTGGGCCACCAGTCCCGCCAGGACCCGTTGTCGTCGCGCTCGTGGTCGATGAGCGCCCAGACGAGGACGCCGGCACCGATGACGTGCACGACGAACGTGAGGAGGATGGCCAGGAGCTCCATTTCCGCGCTGAGTTCCACGGGGCGAGGGTACCCCGGCCCCCGGGGTCGCTACGCGCCGAGTTGGCGGACCACGGCGTCGACCGCGAGGACCGCCTCCGCGGCGTGGCGCCCCGAGTCGCGCTTGCCCCCGCCGGCCCGCGCCATGGCCTGGTCCATGTCCTCCACCGTGAGGACGCCGAACCCGATCGGCACGCCCGTCTCGAGGCCCACGTCCATGATCCCGCGCGCCGCCTCGCTGCAGACGTAGTCGTAGTGGGTCGTCTCGCCGCGGATGACCGCCCCGAGGCAGGCCACGCCGGCGTAGCGGCCCGAGCCGGCGAGATGCTTCGCGCTCAGCGGCAGCTCGAACGCGCCGGGGACCTCGAAGACGTCGACCTCGTGGCCGCCGGCTTCGAACGTCTCGCGGGCGGAGGCGATGAGCAGGTCGGCGAGCTCGCGGTAGAACGTGCCGGCGACGATCGCGTAGCGGCTCACGCGCCACCCTCCGCGGCTTCGCGCTCGATGTCCGAGAGCCGCTCCTGGCGGAGCATCTCCTTGTCGACGTCGAGGCCCTGGTGGTGGAGGATGTGCCCCATCCGCTGGGCCTTGGCGCGCATGTACGCCTCGTTGTGCGGGTTCGGGAGATGCTCGATCGGCACCTGGTCGGTGACGGTCAGGCCGTACCCCTCGAGGCCCTTGATCTTCTTCGGGTTGTTCGTGAGCAGCCGCATCGAGGTGAGCCCGAGGTCCACGAGGATCTGGGCGCCGATGCCGTAGTCGCGCAGGTCCGCCGGCAGGCCGAGCTTGAGGTTGGCGTCGACGGTGTCGTAGCCCTCCTCCTGCAGCTTGTAGGCCTTGAGCTTGTTCAGCAGGCCGATGCCGCGCCCCTCCTGGGAGAGGTAGAGCAGGACGCCGCACCCCTCGCTCTCGATGGTGGCGAGCGCGCTCTCGAGCTGCTCGCCGCAGTCACAGCGCAGGGAGTGGAAGACGTCGCCGGTGAGGCACTCGGAGTGCACGCGCACGAGCACGTCCTGCTGCCCGGCGACCTCCCCCTTGACCATCGCGACGTGGTGCTTGTCGTCGACGAGCGAGCGGTAACCGACGACGTCGAACGTGCCGAACGACGTGGGCATCGCGGTCTGGACCACGCGCTCCACGAGCTTGTCGTGGCGGCGGCGGTACGCGATGAGGTCCGCGATCGTGACCATCTTCAGGCCGTGCTTGAAGCAGTAGGCCCTCAAGTCGCCGACCCGGGCCATCGACCCGTCCTCGTTCATGATCTCGCAGATCACGCCGGCCGGCTCGCAGCCCGCGAGCCGCGCGAGGTCGACGGAGGCCTCCGTGTGCCCCGTGCGCTCGAGCACGCCGCCCGGCTTGGCCCGCAGGGGCGAGACGTGGCCCGGGGTCACGATGTCGTCCGCGCCCTTCGCGGGGTCGACGGCGGTGCGGATCGTGACGGCGCGGTCGGCAGCCGAGATGCCCGTGGTCACCCCCTCGCGCGCCTCGATCGTGACCGTGAACGGCGTCTCGAACGCCGACTCGTTCTTCGCCGCCTGGAGCTCCAGGCCGAGCTCCGTGCAGCGCTCGGGGGTCAGCGCGAGGCAGATCCAGCCGCGGGCATGGGTCGCCATGAAGTTCACGGCGTCGGGGGTGACGTGCTCGGCGGCGATGACGAGGTCGCCCTCGTTCTCGCGGTCCTCGTCGTCCACGACGACGACGAACTTGCCGGCCGCGAGGTCCTCGAGGGCTTCTTCGATCGTCGCGAAGACGG
>JAOPZO010000377.1 GCA_025964065.1 Solirubrobacterales bacterium
GTCGCCGCCGGGCTCGGCGCCGACGTCCCGGCGCAGGTCCTGCCCGGCCGCTACCTCACGACGGGGGCGGGGGAGCGCGTCGAGGCGCTCGCGCCCGTCTGGCCCGCGCTCGGCGTCCTCGTGCTCCCGGGCGACGGCGAGCTCTCGACCCCGGCGGTCTACCGCGAGTTCGACCGCCTGGGGCTGCAGCGCAGCCCGGACGACCTCGCCGCGCGGCTCGCCGAGGTGCGCGCCGCGGTCACCGGCCGCGCCGGCGGGCTCCCGCCCGAGCTCCTCGTGAACGACCTCGCCCCCGCGGCGCTCTCGCTGATGCCGGGCATCCAGGGCGCGCTCGACCACGCCCGGGAGGCGGGCGCCGACCACGTGCTCGTCTCGGGCTCCGGGCCCACGGTGCTCGGCCTGTTCTCCGACGCGCGGGTCGCACGCGGGGCCGCGCAGGCGCTCCGCCGGCAGCACCCGCGCCTCGTGCTGACCGAGCCCGTGGCGGCCGCCGGCCTGTGAAGCCGCTGTGGCTCGTCGGGGCCGTGGCGCTCGCGGCCTACCTGGTCCTGCGACGGCGGAAGCTCGAGCCGACGCTCCTCGTCGGCGGCGCCCTCGGCGTGGTCGGCGGGCTCGTCTACGGCTCCGGGCTGATCGAGTTCCCCGACCTCGAGAAGCTCCTCGAGGACCTCGGGAACACGCTCGGCCCGTGGACCTACCTGCTCGTGGGCGGGCTCGCGTTCCTCGAGACGGGTGCGTTCGTCGGGCTCCTCGCGCCCGGGGAGACGACGATCATCGTCGGCGGCGTGGTCGCCGGGCAGGGCGAGATCGACATCGTCGCGCTGATCGGCCTCGTCTGGTTCTGCGCGGTCGCGGGCGACCTGACGAGCTTCTTCCTCGGCCGCAAGCTCGGGCGGGGGTTCCTCGAGCGCCACGGGCCGCGCGTGTCGATCACGGCCGAGCGGCTCGTGAAGGTCGAGGCGTTCTTCGAGAAGCACGGCGGCAAGGCGATCCTGCTCGGGCGCTTCGTCGGGCTCGTGCGGGCGATCGCGCCGTTCCTCGCCGGGTCGAGCGGGATGCCGCTGCGGCGCTTCGTCCCCTACGACGTCATCGGGGCCGGGCTCTGGGGCTCGACCTTCTGCCTGCTCGGCTACGCGTTCTGGCAGAGCCTCGGGACCGTCCTCGACTACGCGAAGACCGGGACGCTCGCGCTCGGGACCACGATCGTCGTGGTCACCGGGATCGTCGTCGCGGTGCGCTTCCTGCGGGAGCCGGCGAACCGCGAACGGGTGCGGGCGTGGGTGCACGAGCAGGAGCGGCGGCCCGGCGTGGGACCCGTCGTGCGCGTGCTCGTGCGGGTCGGCCGGGCGCCGGCGCGCTTCGTGTGGGGACGCATCACCCCGGGCGACCTCGGGCTGGAGTTCACGACGCTCTTCGCGACGCTCGCCGTGGGCACCTACGCGCTCGCGGGCTACGCCATGGCGATCGGGCCCGGCACGGTCACCCGCGGGGACCTGCGTGGGCTCGCCTGGTCCGAGGACCTGCGGGTCGGCTGGCTCACGGACGTCGCGAAGGTCGTCACCGAGCTCGGGCTGCTCGGGGTCACGCTCGCCGCGGTGCTGATCGCCTGCGCGGTCCTCGTGGCGCAGCGCGAGCTGCTGGAAGCCGCCGCGATCGGCTCGGGCTACGGCGCGATGCTGCTCGTGCTGGAGCTCGTGCGGGACGCCGAGGGCCGTGCGCGGCCGCCGGGCGGGCTCGTCGAGACGACGACCTCGAGCTTCCCGAGCGCCCACGTCGCGCACAGCGTCGCGTGGGTGGCGATCGCGGTGGCGGCGGCGCGCGTGCTCCCGGGGTGGGGGGCGCGGACGGGGATCCTCATCGCCTCCGTCGTCGTGGTGCTCGTCGTCGCGGTCACCCGCGTCTACCTCCGGGCGCACTACCTCTCCGACGTCGTCGCGGGCGCCGGCCTCGGCGCGGCGTGCTTCGCGGCCTGCGGGCTGCTCGCCCTCCTCGTCGGCCGCGTGCGGCACAATGGGGCCGCCCGATGAGCAACGAGACCATCACCATCGTCGTCGCGGTCGCCTGCGGCCTGCTCGCGATCGCCGCCTACGTCGGCCTCATCCTGGTCCCCGCGGTCACCTCGTACTCGCGCTGGTGGGAGCGGATCGGCGCAGGCTTCCTGTCGCTGTACGTCCTCGGGGCGTTCGTCATCGCCGGGGTCGGCGGGGGCGCGGGCGTCGTGTGGTTCTGGGACCGCTTCCAGGCCTGAGGGCGGCGGGCGGGCGGTACGCCGCCGTACACTTCCCGAGCTGATGACTCCCGGGGCGAACTCGACGCAGGCCGGTCCCGACTACGGGGCGCTCGACGCGATGACCGACGCGGTCGAGTCCGGCGCGGGCCTTCCCGAGGTCGTCCGGGCGGCGGCGCGGGCCCTGGACGCGAGCCTCGTGCTCGTCGACCGGACCGGCGCGGTGCTCGCCGTCGCGGCCCGATCTCCCGCGGACGAGCGCTCGCTGACGGCCGAGGCCGCCGGGGTCGAGACCATCGAGCTCCGGGTCGCGGACGAGCCGGTCGGGCTGCTGCGGATGCGCGCCCGGAACGACGACGGCGCCGGCAGCGGCCTCGTGAAGCTCGTGACGACGCTCGTCGCCTCCGAGGTCGAGCGCCTGCGCGCGCCGGCCCGGGCGTCGCAGGAGGCGGCCGCCTCCTTCCTCCACGCCGTCCTGGGCCGCACGCTCCTCGACCCGGTGGACATCCTCGAGCGCGCGGGCGGGGTCGGGATCGACCTCGAGCACGGCGCGAGCGTCGTCGTGGCCCGCGCCCACCCGCAGGTCACCGTCGACGACGGCGGGCGCGCGCGGGTCGTCGCGGTCGCGGACCGCGGCGCGCGTGCCGTCGCCAGCGCGTCCCTCGCGGGCCCGGCCTCCGCCGAGCGCGGGGAG
>JAOPZO010000379.1 GCA_025964065.1 Solirubrobacterales bacterium
AGCCGCTGCGGCTCGTCGAGCAGGCGGAGTCGCTCGAGGACCGGAACGCCGCCGCCGCCGAGCGCGACCGCGTCGCCGGCCAGCGGGACGTCGAGGCCGCCCGCCGGGACCTGCGACAGGCCGTCGACAGCGGGCTCGAGGGCGACGACGCGGAGCAGAAGCACCGGGCGAACCGCTTCGCGTCGATGCTCGACCGGAGCGCGGCCGCGCGCGACCGCCGCGACGCCGCCGACGACCGCAGGCCCTAGCCGGTCCGGCCGCCCCGCGGCGACCCCCTCAGGTGATGGTCACGCCGCCGTCGACGGCCAGCGTCTGGCCCGTGACGTAGCCCCCGGCGTCCGACGCGAGGAACACGAGCGCGGCGGCGAGCTCCTCCGAGCGCCCCTTCCGGCCCGCCGGCACGCGCGCGGCCAGGAGCCCGTCGAGGTAGCCCTCGGGGTACTGCGCCGTCATCTCGGACTCGAAGAACCCCGGCGCGAGCGCGTTGACCCGGATGCCCTTGCGGCCCGTCCACTGCAGCGCGAGGTCCCGCGTGAGCCCGATGAGCGCCGCCTTGGAGGCGGCGTAGGCGGCCTGCGGGAGCCCCGCGGTGGTGATGCCGAGGATGCTCGAGATGTTCACGATCGCGCTGCCCGGCTGCATGACCCGGCCGCACGCCTGGGCCATCCAGTAGCACCCGTGGAGGTTCACGTCGATGACCTGCCGGAACTGCTCGGGCGTCTCGCGCGTGGCCGGGACGGCGCTTGCGACCCCGGCGTTGTTCACCAGGACGTCCACGCGGCCGAACCGCTCCATCGCGGCGTCGACGAGCGCCTGGCACTGCTCGGGGCTCGCGACGTCCGTGGCGACCGCGAGGGCCCGGCGCCCGGTGGCCTCGACGAGCTGCTGCGTCTCCCCGAGCCGGTCGACGCGGCGGGCGCCGAGGACGACGTCCGCCCCCGCCTCCCCGAGCGCCCGGGCGAACGCGACCCCCAGGCCGGAGGAGGCGCCGGTGACGATCGCGACGCGGTCGTCGAGGCGGAAGCTGTCGAGGATCGGCATGGGCCGCGAACCTAGTGCACGCCCATCCGCCTGTTCACGGCGAGGAACACCTTCGGGTAGCGCGCCGGGAGGAGCCGCACGAGCACGTCGACGGCCTTCGCGTCGCTGCCGACGAGGACGCGCGGCTTGTCGGCCTCGACCGCGCCGATGATGATGTCGGCGGCCTTCGCCGGGTCCATCTTCAGGAGCTTCTCCTCGTAGAAGCGCCGGCGCTCCTCGTGGGCTTCGGTGACCTCCTGGCCCGACGCACGCGCGGCCTCGAGCGCGGCGCTGGCGATGTTCGTCTTGATGCCGCCCGGGTGGACGACGGTGACGCCGACGGGGTGGCCCGCGACGAGCATCTCGGTCCGCAGCGTCTCGGTGAAGCCGCGCACCGCGAACTTCGTCGTGCAGTAGTGGCTCATCTCGTCCTGGGCGAGGAACCCGTTGAGGCTCGAGACGTTGACGACGTGGCCGTCGCCCGAGGCGATGAGGTGCGGCAGGAACGCCTTGGTCCCGTGGATGACGCCCCACAGGTTCACGGCGAAGACGCGCTCGTACTCCTCGTACCCCGACTCGAGCACGGTGTTCGAGTGGGCGATCCCGGCGTTGTTGTAGACCTGGTGCACGACGCCGAAGTGGGCGGCGACGTCGGCCGCGTACGCCGTCATGGCCGCGCGGTCGCTCACGTCCAGGCGGGCGGTGTGGACCTGGGTGCCCGGCACGAGCGCGGCGGTCGCGGCCAGGCCCTCCTCGTTGACGTCGGAGAGCGCGAGCCGCGCCCCGCGGTGAGCGAGGCCGAGCGCGAGCGCCCGGCCGATGCCCGAGCCCGCGCCCGTGACGACGCAGACCTTCCCGGCGACGGCGCTCATGCCGCGAGCTCCAGATCGGCGAGGCCCGCGACCGGCTTGGGGCCGAAGCGCAGCGCCGGGTCGGTGACCGGGCCGGCGCGCAGGTGCGCGACGTCCTCGGCGTAGTCCATCGCGAGGTGCCACGGGGCGCCCGTGCCCTGCTTCGGCATGCGGTCCAGCGCACGCTGCACGTAGCCCGCGGAGAAGTCGAGCAGCGGGCGCTGCTCCATCGTCGCGTCGTGGACGGGCACCGCGGACGCCAGGCCGTGCGCGTCCATGTGGGACAGGATGCGGTTCAGGTGCTGGCAGACGAGGTCGACCTTGAGCGTCCAGGACGAGTTCGTGTAGCCGATGGCGAACGCGAAGTTCGGGACGCCGCTCAGCATCATGCCGCGGAAGGCCATGGTGTCCGGGATGGACACGGGCGTGCCGTCGACTTCGAGCTCCATGCCGCCGAAGAGCAGGAGGTTCAGGCCCGTCGCCGTGACCACGACGTCCGCCTCGAGCTCCTTGCCGGAGGCGAGCCGTACGCCGCCGGGGGTGAACGTGTCGATCTTGTCCGTGACGACGTCCGCCTGACCCTTGCGGAACGCCCGGAAGAGGTCTCCGTCGGGCACGGCGCAGAGGCGCTGGTCCCACGGGTCGTAGGACGGGTTGAAGTGCGTGTCGACGTCGAGGTGCTCCGGCAGCTGCTTCTCCGTCAGCTTGCGGATCAGCCGACGGGCGAGCTTGGGGTGCTTCTGGCAGAACGAGTAGACCTTCCGCTGCTGCCAGATGTTCTTCTTGCGCGTGAGCTGGTGGCCGCGCGCGTCGCCGAACCACGCCCGGAGCTTGTCGGCGATGACGTCGCGCTCGGGCAGCGACATGACGTAGCTCGGGGAGCGCTGCAGCATCGTGACCTGCGCGCCCTCCTTCGCCAGCGCGGGGACGAGCGTGACGGCCGTGGCGCCCGAGCCGATGACGACGACGCGCTTGCCCTCGGCGTCGAAGTCCTCGGGCCAGTGCTGCGGGTGGATGACCTGGCCGTCGAAGTCGCCGATGCCGGGGAACCCGGGGGTGAAGCCCTCGTCGTAGCGGTAGTAGCCCGAGGCGCAGAAGAGCCAGCCCGCGGTGAGCGTCACGGTCTCGCCCGTGTCGGCGCGCTCGGCGGTGATCGTCCAGAGGGCGTCCGCGCTCGACCAGGCGGCGCCCACCACGCGGTGCTCGTAGCGGATGTGCTCGTCGATGCCGGCGTCGGCGGCGGTGTCGCGGAGGTAGCGCAGGATCTCGGGCCCGTCGGCGATCGCCTTCGCGCCCGTCCAGGGCTTGAAGCCGTAGGCGAACGTCGAGAGGTCGGAGTCCGAGCGGATGCCGGGGTAGCGGAAGAGGTCCCACGTGCCGCCGCTGGCGCCGCGCGCCTCGAGGATCGCGTAGGACTTCCCGGGCTGGCCCTGCTGGAGGTGCCAGGCCGTGCCGATGCCGGACAGGCCGGCGCCGACGATGAGGACGTCGACGTGGTCGCGTGCTGTGGCGGTCTCGTGCATGGGTCCAACATCGCCCATCCGGGCGCCGGATGCGACGGACGATGTGCTGCGACTTGCGGGGTCTGGCTGTGCACCGTGCCCAGCGGGTAGCGTTGGTCCATGCCCTGGGAACGCCCGTCGCCCCGCGTCGCCGAGCTCATCCGCCGCGGCGCAGAGCAGCTGCTCGCCGCGAGCGACGAGGTCATCGCCCGCGTCGACGAGGCGAGCATGGCCCAGGTGGACCCCGCGGCCCTCGCCGACCCGGCGCTCGCCGCGGCGATGCGCCGCACCACCGCCAGCAACTTGACGCACTGGGCGCGGGCGAACGTCCAGGACCCGGGCGGGCCCGTCCCGCCGAACCTCGGCCCCGAGGTGCTCGGCGTCGCCCGCGACCTGGTGCGGCGGGGCCTGGACCAGAGCTCGCTCGACTCCTACCGGGCCGGGCAGAACGCGGCGTGGCGCCTGTGGATGGCCGCGGCCTTCGCGCTCACGTCCGACCCGGCGGAGCTCGGCGAGCTCCTCGACGTCTCCGCGCAGTCCATCTTCACGTTCGTCGACGAGACGATCGCGGGCATGGCGGCCGAGGTCGGCCGGGAGCGCGAGCGGCTCGCGCGCGGCACGCACGTGGAGCGCCTCGAGGTCGTGACGCTCGTGCTCGAGGGCGCCCCGATCGCGACGCGCCGGGCGAGCCTGCGGCTCCAGTACGAGCTCGAGCGCACCCACACCGCGGCCGTGATCTTCAGCGACACGGTCGAGCCCGACCAGGTCGCGCTCGAGGAGGGGGCCGAGCTCCTGGCCCGGGCGGCGGGTGCGCGCCGGCCGTTCACGGTCCTCGCGAGCGCCTCCGCGGTGTGGGCGTGGATCCCCGGCGAGGACGGCCCGGACCTCGAGGCGGCCCGCGCCCGACTGGACGCGCTGCCCGCGGCCCGCATCGCGCTCGGGCCCACGCTGCCGGGGATCGACGGCTTTCGCCGCAGCCACCTCGACGCGCTCGCCACCCAGCGGCTGCTGCAGCGCATGCCCGCGGAGGTGCGCCTCGCGACCTACGACGAGGTGCAGGTCGTCGCGCTCGCCACCCAGGACGAGCGCCGGGCCGACGAGTTCGTGCGGCGCACGCTCGGTCCGCTGGCGACCGCCCCGCCCGAGCTGCGCGAGACGCTCCGCACCTACCTGCGCGAGGAGTGCAACACGACCCGCGCGGCGAAGGCCCTGTTCGCGCATCGCAACACGGTGCTGAACCGGCTCGCGCGGGCCGAGGCGCTCCTGCCCGCGCCGCTCGCCGGGCGGCTGCTGCAGGTCGGGCTGGCGCTCGAGATCGTGCGGTGGGTGGGCCCGCGGTGAGGCGGGCCCGGGCTCAGCGGTAGCGGTTGGCCTCCTGGGACTGCCGCTCCCGGATCGCCTCGCTGCGGCTCGGGCGGTCCGAGACGGCGTCCGTCCGGACGACCACGACGCCGACCGCGACATCCGCGTCCGGTCCCGCCGCGGCGCGGACGCCGTCGGCCACCGCCTGGGCGTCCTGGCCGCGGAGGC
>JAOPZO010000279.1 GCA_025964065.1 Solirubrobacterales bacterium
ATCCGCCTCGCCCGCACCCCGCGCGGCGACCGCGTCCGCTCCGTCAGCATCACGGTGAACGGGAAGGCGCGCAAGGTCACCGCACGCACCGTCCGCGGGCGCCGCACCGCCACGATCGACCTGCGCGGGCTGCCGCGCGGGACGGCCCGGATCCAGGTGACCGTCCGCACCGCCGAGGGCCGCGTGCTCCGCAGCGCCCGCACCTACCGGACCTGCGCGCCGAAGCGCTAGCCCACCGCGGGGTCCGGGCGCACGAGCGGCGTGCCGAGTGCCTCGTGGACGGGCACGGGCGCGCCGACGTGGAAGCCCTGGGCGTAGTCGACCCCGAGCACCTGCAGCAGCTCGTAGGTGTCCTTGCTGTCCACGAACTCCGCGATGGTCCGCTTTCCCAGGCCGTGGGCGATGTCGACCACCGCGCGGACGATGAGCTGGTTCACCGGGCTGTGCGCGAGGTCGGCGACGAACTCCCCGTCGACCTTCAGGAAGTCGAACGGCAGGTGCTTGATGTAGTGGAAGGAGCAGAACCCGGCCCCGAAGTCGTCGAGGGCGAAGCCGCACCCGAGCGCCGCGAGGCGCCTCGCGAAGCGCGCCGCGCTGTCGAAGTTCACGACGGCGGCGGTCTCCGTCACCTCGAAGACGAGCCCGTGCCCGTCCACGCCCCGCGCCTCGAGCTCCGCCGCGATCCAGTCCGGGAGCTCCGGGTCCAGGAGCGACTTCCCCGAGAGGTTCACCTCGAGCGTCGGCGGCTCCGCCGCTCCCTGCAGGGCCGCGAGCAGCTCGATCGCCTCGCGGACCACCCAGCGGTCGAGCGCCTGGATGAGGTCGAAGCGCTCCGCGACCTCGAGGAAGACGGCCGGCGGGATGAGCTCCCCGTCCGGGCCGAGCATCCGCACGAGCAGCTCGTGACGGGTCCGCACGTCCCCCTGGAGGCCCACGATGGGCTGCGCGTGCAGCACGAGCCGGCCGTCGGCCAGCGCCTCGCGCAGCCGCTCGGCCCAGCCCAGCCGGAGCTCCATGACGGTCTGCCGGTCCGAGGCCGGGTCGAACACGGCGATGCCGTCGCGGCCCGCCTCCTTCGCGTCGTACATCGCGATGTCGGCCTGCACGAGCGTCTCGTCGCTCGTCAGCGGGGCCGCCGCCGAGCCGGAGAACAGCGCGATGCCGGCGCTCGCCGTGACCGTGCGGTCCCCGAAGCTCCCCGAGACGCGGCCGCCGTCGCGCACCGTCGCGAGCAGGGCCGCCGCGACGTCGCGCGCGATCCGCTCGTCCGCGTGCGGCAGGATCACGCCGAACTCGTCGCCGCCGAGCCGGGCGAGGGTGTCGCTCTCGCGCAGCCGCCCCGCGAAGCCCTCGGCGGTGGCGACGATGAGCGCGTCGCCCGCGGCGTGCCCGAGCGAGTCGTTGACGTACTTGAAGTCGTCGAGGTCGAGCAGGAGGACCGCCCCGCCACCGCCGTAGCGGCGTGAGGCGACGAGCTCGCGCTCCAGCTGCTCGGTGAAGCAGCGGCGGTTCAGGAGTCCCGTGAGCGGATCACGGTCGGCGAGCCGCTGCAGCCGCGTCTCGTAGCGCTTGCTCTCGGTCACGTCGCGGACGTGGAGCAGCAGCTCGCGCCGGCCGTGGGCCGCCAGGGTCGAGGACGCGTCGAGCACCGTGGTCACGAAGCCGCCGGCGTGGCAGAGCACCCGGGCCTCGGCGGTGACGGCCGCGTGCCGGCCGTCGAGCAGGCGCCCGAGGGCCAGGAGCGTCGGGGCGAGGTCCTCCGGGTGCAGGAGCGCCTCGAGCGGCAGGTCGGCGAGTGCCTCGGGCGCCCGGCCCGTGAGCCGGGCGAGCGCCGGGTTCGCCCGCAGGACCCGCCGCGGCCCACCCGGCTCCCCGTCGAGGACGGCCATCCCGAGCGGCGCGTCCTCGAACGCGTGGCGCAGCCGCTCCTCGGCCGCGCGCACCCGGCGCGCGGCCTCCTGCTCCATGGTCAGGTCGCGCACGACGGTGGCGAAGAAGGCGAGGCCGCCCACCTCGTCCTCGTGGCTGACGACGACCTGCGACGTCGGGATCACGGTCCCGTCGCGACGCAGGAGCGGCGTCTCCCCCCGCCACGTCCCGCAGGCCACCGCGGCGGGCAGCACCTCGTCGAGGTGGCGGTCGACCGCCTCGGGCGCGAGCACGTCCTCCCAGGGCATGCGCGACAGGTCCTCCTCCGGGGCGATGCCGAGCAGCCGCCGCCCGGCGGGGTTCATGTAGGTCGTGCGGCCGCGGACGTCGGAGAACGCCACGAGGTCCGAGGTGGTCTCGGCGAGCGTGCGGAAACGGGCCGTGGCCTCCCGGGCGCGGCGCTCGTCGTCCGCCACGGTGAGGGCCTGCGCCGTCTCGGCGCGCGAGCGGGCGAGGTCCAGGTGGACGCGGATGCGGGCGATGAGCTCGCGCGGGGCGAACGGCTTCACGAGGTAGTCGTCCGCCCCGGCCTCGAGCCCCTCGACGGACGACGCGACCCCCGCGCGCGCCGAGAGCACCACGATCGGCACGTCCCGCGTCCCGGGCGCCGCGCGCAGCGCGCGCAGCAGCCCGAAGCCGTCGAGGCGCGGCATCATGACATCGGTCAGGACGAGGTCCGGCGGGTCCGCGAGCGCCGACTCGAGCGCCTCGGCGCCGTCCCGCGCCGTCTCGACCGCCCACAGCGGCGCGAGCAGCCGCTCGACGTACTCGCGCATGTCCGCGTTGTCGTCGACCACCAGCACCCGGGTCCCGGGGTCGGCGGGGACGACGCGGAGGAGCTCCCCGGTGCGCCGGCGGGGCAGTACGGCGTCGACGTGGGCCTCCGCGGGAACCGAGACGCCGGCCCTGGGTCCCGGGGGGCGGACCGCCGCGGCCGGGAGGTGCTCGCGGCCCAGCGGGACGTGCACGGTGAAGCGCGTCCCGCGGCCGGGCTCGCTCGCCACGTCGACGCTGCCGCCGTGGAGGGCGACGAGGTCGCGGACGAGCGCGAGGCCGATCCCGGCACCCTCATGGGAGCGCGCGCGGGCGCCCTGCACGCGATGGAAGCGCTCGAACAGCCGGGGCAGCTCGCTCTGGGCGATCCCGATCCCGGTGTCCGCCACCTCGAGCTCGGCCATCGCGTCCCGGCGGCGCACCGCCACGGTGATCGAGCCCTCGAAGGTGAACTTCAGTGCGTTCGAGAGGAGGTTGAGGACGATCGTCTCCCAGAGCTCGCGGTCGACGAGCACCTCCTCGCCGAGCGGCGGCGTGTCGAGGACGAGCGCGAGGCCGACGCGCTCCGTCGCCGCGCGGAAGCTGCCCGCGAGCTCCGCGGTGAGCCGCGGGAGGTCCGTCGGCTCGAACGACCCCTGTTGGCCTCCGGCCTCGACCCGGGTGAAGTCGAGGAGGGCGTCGACGAGCTTCAGCAGCCGCTCCGCGTTGCGGGCGGCCAGGGCGGCGCGGGCCTGCTGCTGGGGCCCGAGCACCTCCCGGGTGTCCGCGAGCGCCTCGTTCACCGGCCCGAGGATGAGCGTGAGCGGCGTGCGCAGCTCGTGGCTCACGTTCGAGAAGAACTCCGTCTTGGCCCGGTCGAGCTCGGCGAGCGCCTCGGCGCGCGCCCGCTGCGCCTCGTGCGCCCGCGCCGCGACGAGGGCCTTCCCGACATGGTCCGCGAGGAGCCCGAGGAACGACGCGTACGCCGCGTCGTACGGCCGCCGGCGGGAGGTCCCGACGACCATGGCGCCGGTCGCGCGCGCCTCGGCGGGGTCGGCCAGGGGCAGGATGACGCAGTGGTCCGGCACGTCCTCGGGGAGGCCCGGGAAGCGCTCGTGGATGCCCCGCACGCGCACGACCTCCCCCGTGGCGACGGCGCGGAACAACGGCTCGTCCTCCGCCTGGGTGGCGAGCGCGCGGGGCGTCGGGGACCCGGGACCCTGCTCGCGCAGCCCGATCGCGGCGACGAGATCCGCCGCTCCCCCGTCCTCGCTGAGGACGTACGTGAGGACGAAGGGCAGGTCGGCCGCGTTGTGCCCCATCGCCTCCGTGGCGAACTCGACGACCTCGCCCACCGTGCGGGCCTCGAGCGTCCGGTCGGCGAGCTCGCGCAGGGTGCCGAGCCGGCGCTCTCCGAGCACCTGCTCCGTCGTCTCGTAGACGGCGCAGTGCACCGCCGCGACCGTGCCGTCCACGTCCCAGACGGGGCTGTAGGTGAAGCTGAAGTAGGCCTCCTCGGCGAAGCCGTTGCGCTCGAGCACGAGGCGCAGGTCGCTCGCGCCCGTCGAGGCGCCCGTCGCCTGCACGCCCGCCAGCATCGGGGCGATGGTGTCCCAGACCTCGGGCCACACCTCGCGCATCGTCGCGCCCATGGCCCCGGGGTGCTTCGCCGCGCCCAGGATCGGCCGGAACGCCTCGTTGTAGACGTTGACGAGCTCCCTCCCGACCATGAGGAGCCCGGGGACCGGCGAGGACATGCAGGCGGCGACGGCACCGGACACCACCGCGGGCCAGTCCTCGATCGGGCCGAGCGCCGTCCGGCTCCAGTCCGTGCCCGCCGCCACCCGTCCGCTCTCGCCCGAGGCGGCGAAGAGCGACGCGAGGGTGCCGGACCACCGTGACTGTTCGTGACCCATGCGACAAGCGCTCCTGGGCGCGAGCATACCGGCGCATGCCGACGCGTCGGAACTCGTTGCGGCCACAATTAGACTGGGGTGGTCATGTCGACCTTCAAGCGCCTGCTCGGCTTCCTCGCACCGCACCGCGCCGGCGTCTGGTGGTCGCTTGTCCTGGCGATCGCGGCGATGCTCATGACCGTCGCGATCCCCTTCCTCGTCGGCAAGGGCATCGATGCCGTCGACGAGGGCCGCCGCGACGACCTGCTGCTCGTCGGCGCGCTCATCGCGGGTGCCGGCGTCGCCCGGCTCGTGCTCACCTTCGCCCGCCGCATGATCGCGGGCAAGGTCTCGCTCGGGGTGGAGTTCGACCTGCGCGAGCGCATGTACGGCCACCTCCTCGCGCAGGAGCTCGCGTTCTTCGACCGCCAGCAGACCGGGCAGCTCATGTCCCGGGCGACCGTGGACCTCCAGGCCGTGCGCTTCTTCCTGGGCTACGGGCTCGTCTTCATCGTCCAGTCCGCGCTGACGCTCGTGCTCGCGGGCGTCGCGATGGTCGTCGTGGACCCGGGTCTCGCGGCGCTCTCGCTGCTTCCGGTCCCGTTCGTCATCGCGATCGCGACCCGCTACGGCAAGCGCTCACGCCCGGCGATCCAGGAGGTCCAGCAGCGGCTCGCGGAGCTCACGGCGGACGTCGAGGAGTCGATCGGCGGCGTCCGGGTCATCAAGGCCTTCGCGGCCGAGGGCCGCCAGAACCGCCGGATCCGCACGAGCACGGAGCGCCTCTTCACCCAGGCGATGGTCTCCACGCGCCTCCAGGCGTTCTACAACCCGTTCATCGGCTTCCTGCCGCAGCTCGGCCTCGCGGCGATCCTGTTCTTCGGCGGGCGCCGCGTCATCGACGGCTCGCTCACGATCGGCGACTTCGCCGCGTTCTACACCTACCTCCTGATCCTGCTCGCGCCCATGCGCACGCTCGGCGTGATGCTCGGGATGGCCCAGCGCGCGACCGCCTCGGGCGCTCGCATCTTCCAGATCCTCGACCGCGAGCCCGCCATCACCGCCGCGCCGGGCGCCACGCCGCTCCCGGACGGGAACGGGCGCGTCGAGCTGCGCGGGGTCGGCCTCCACTACGAGGGCGCGCCGCAGCCCGCGCTCGACGGCGTCGACCTCGACGTCGCCGCCGGCACCACGGTGGCGCTCGTGGGCGCCACGGGCTCGGGCAAGACGACGCTCGTCCAGCTGCTCCCCCGCCTCTACGACGTCACCGCGGGCGCGGTGCTCGTCGACGGCGCGGACGTCCGCACGCTGGACCCGGACGCGCTCCGCCACGCGATCGCCGTCGTCACCGACGACCCGTTCCTGTTCTCCGCCACGATCGCGGAGAACATCGCGTACGGCCGCCCCGGCGCGTCCCGGGAGGAGATCGAGCAGGCCGCCGAGCGCGCGCAGGCCGCGGGCTTCGTCGCCCGCCTCCCGGACGGCTACGAGACGCGGGTCGGGGAGCGCGGGCTGACGCTCAGCGGCGGCCAGCGCCAGCGGATCGCGATCGCCCGCGCGTTCCTCGCGGACCCGCGGATCCTCGTGCTCGACGACGCCACCTCGTCCGTGGACGCCACGACGGAGGGCGCGATCAAGGACGCGCTGCGCGAGGTGATGCGCGGGCGCACGACGTTCGTCATCGCCCACCGGCTCTCCACGATCGCCCTCGCGGACGAGATCGTCGTCCTCGAGCAGGGGCGCGTCGCCGCGCACGGCACCCACGAGGAGCTGCTCGAGCAGAACGCGCTCTACCGCGAGATCGTCGAGAAGGGGCTGCCGGACTCCGTCTTCCTCACCCGCAAGCCGCGCGAGCCGGAGACCGCGGGCCTGTGAGCGGCCGGATGACCGCGGACGAGCTCCGCCGCCGCCTGAAGGGCACGAGCGGCCGGGGGCGCAAGGTCAAGGGCCTCGCGCTGCTGCTCGCGCCGTACAAGTGGCGGGTCGCCGCGATGTTCGTCGCGCTCGTGATCGGCGTCGCGGCGGCGCTCGCGCCCGCGCCGCTCGCGAAGAAGGCCATCGACGACGGGATCCGTGCCGGCGACGTCGGCGTCCTCAACTGGGTCGTGGTCGCGTTCGTCGGCTCCGCGCTCCTCGTGTGGATCGGCAGCTACGCGCAGACCTACCTCACGGGGTGGGTCGGGCAGCGCGCGCTGCAGGACCTCCGCGTGGAGATCTTCGGCCACCTGCAGCGCCAGCCCGTCGCGTTCTACGAGCGCAAGCCCGCGGGGGTCCTCATCTCCCGGATGACGAACGACGTCGAGGCGCTCAACTCGCTCGTGACGGACTCCGTCACGACGCTCTTCACCGCGGGCCTGACGCTCATCGGCTCGATCGTGATCCTGCTGCTGCTCGACGCGGAGCTCGCCGGGCTCGTCTTCCTCATCTTCCCCGTCCTCTTCGCCGGGTCGCTGCTCTTCCGGATCGCCAGCGCGGACGCCTACAAGCTCACCCGCGAGACGATCGGCTCGATCACCGCGTACCTCCAGGAATCCCTCTCGGGCATCCGGGTCGTGAAGTCCTTCGCCCAGGAGCCGCGGCACAACGCGCGCTTCGCGGCCCTGAACCAGCTCAACCGGGACGCGAACCAGACGACGGTGAAGCTCAACGCCTCGTATTTCCCGGCGGTCGAGTTCGTCTCGGCGCTCGGCACGGTCCTCGTGATCCTCTACGGCGGCTACCAGGCCATCGACTCGGGTGACGCGGTGCAGATCGGCACGCTCACCGCCTTCATCGTCGCCCTGAACGGCTTCTTCGACCCCATCGGCCAGCTCTCCCAGGTCTACACGACCTACCAGTCCGGCATGGCCGCGCTCGACAAGATCTTCGAGCTCCTCGACGAGGAGCCGACGCTCGAGGACCGCCCGGGCGCGCAGGACCTGCCGACCCCGCTCCGGGGCGAGCTGCGCTTCGAGGGCGTCTCGTTCGCCTACCGCACCGCGGGCGGCGTGAAGGACGCCCTCAGCGACATCGACCTGGTCGTGCCGCCGGGGCAGACCGTCGCGCTCGTCGGGGCCACGGGCGCCGGCAAGTCGACCTTCGCGAAGCTCGTGGCGCGGTTCTACGACCCGTCGAGCGGCCGGATCCTCGTCGACGGACTCGACCTGCGCGAGGCCCGCATCGGCTCCCTGCGCCGCCAGCTCGGGATCGTGCCGCAGGAGGCCTTCCTCTTCAGCGGGACCGTCGCGGAGAACATCGCGTTCGGCCGCGAGGACGCGACCCGGGAGCAGCTGGAGAGCGCCGCCGAGACCGTCGGGGCGACGGAGTTCATCGCACGCCTCGAACATGGGCTCGACACGGAGGTCGGCGAGCGCGGCGTGCAGCTCTCGGCCGGCCAGCGCCAGCTCGTCGCGTTCGCACGTGCGCTCGTGCGCGACCCGCAGATGCTCATCCTCGACGAGGCGACCGCGAACGTCGACCTCCACACGGAGGGGAGGATCGAGGTCGCGCTGCGGCGCCTGCTGCAGGGCCGCACCGCGATCGTCATCGCGCACCGCCTCTCCACGATCCGCCAGGCGGGCCGCATCGTCGTGCTCGACGGGGGCCGGATCGTCGAGCAGGGAACCCACGAGGAGCTGCTGGAGGCCGAGGGCGCCTACTGGCGCCTCTACCGCGACTGGGCGGAGCAGGCCGCGGCCTGAGCGATGGGCTCCGCGCGCCCGGGCGGTCGACGGACCATGCCCACCGACCCGCAGGCCTCCCCCACCCTCCACGTCCGTCACGGCGACGACGGCGCGGTCCGCTTCCGCTCGTGCCGGCGCGTCCAGGAGGCGCTCCGAGCCGCGGGGATCCCGTTCGAGAAGGTCATCGCGGGGCACGGGCACCCGACCGCGTTCCTGCGCAGGGGCTCGCGCGAGGAGCTGCGCACGGCCACGGGCGACACGAGGCTCCCGACGCTCGTGCTCCCGCACGGGACCGTGCACGGGGACTCGCGGGCGATCCTCGACCGGGTCGCGCGGCAGCGCTGAGATGGCACGGCCCGACCTGCGCCGCCGCGCCCGCACCGCCCTCGCCGAGCGGCTGCAGGAGAGGGTGCCCGCGGCTGCGCTGCACGCGGGCGGGGAGCACGCGCTGCGCTTCGCGGACGCGCTCGTGCCGACGCTCGAC
>JAOPZO010000444.1 GCA_025964065.1 Solirubrobacterales bacterium
GGCCGCTCTCGCCGATGCTCGCGGGGACCGCGGCCGACGTCGCGGAGGCGCTCGGGAAGCTCACGCCCGCGGCGGTGGACTGGAAGGTCGACGGGGCGCGGGTGCAGGTCCACCGCGACGGCGACACGGTGCGCGTCTTCACCCGGACGCTCGACGAGGTGACCGCGCGGCTGCCGGAGGTCGTCGCCTGGGCGCGCGCGCTCCCGGGCGAGCGCCTCGTCCTCGACGCCGAGGCGGTCGCCCTGCGCGCCGACGGCCGGCCCGAGCCCTTCCAGGTGACCGCCTCGCGCTTCGGCTCGGCGGGCGCACGCGAGGTGCCACTCACCGTCCTGGCGTTCGACCTGCTGCACCGGGATGGCGAGGACCTGCTCGACCGGCCGCTGCAGCAGCGCATGGCCGCGCTCGCCGCGCTCGTGCCGGCGGCCGAGCGGGTCCCGCAGGAGGTCGTCGACGCGCCGGGCGCGGCGCAGGCGGTCTTCGACGCGGCGGTGGCGGCGGGCTACGAGGGCGTCGTGGTGAAGGCCCTCGACGCACCGTACGCGGCGGGCCGCCGCGCGGCGGGCTGGCTCAAGGTCAAGCCCGTCCACACGCTCGACCTCGTGGTGCTCGCCGCGGAATGGGGCCACGGGCGCCGGCGCGGGCGGCTCTCGAACCTCCACCTCGGGGCGCGCGACGGGAACGGCTTCGCGATGGTCGGCAAGACGTTCAAGGGGCTCACGGACGAGCTGCTCGCCTGGCAGACCGAGGCGCTCCTCGCACGGCGGACCGAGCAGGTCGGCATCACCGTGCACGTCCGGCCCGAGCTCGTGGTCGAGGTGGCCCTCGACGGCGTGCAGACCTCCACGCGCTACCCCGCGGGCGCGGCACTGCGGTTCGCGCGGGTGCGGCGATACCGCGAGGACAAGGCCGCCGCGGAGGCGGACACGCTCGCCCAGGTGCTGGCGCTGCGGGGCTAGCGCCGGCTCGTGCGGGCGACGCCCGCGAGGAGGACGACGACGACCGCGGCGAGGAGCAGCGGGCCGCCCGCCTCGCGCCACAGCGCCGCGTCCAGCGCCCGGAGTCCCAGCCCCGCGAGGACCACGACCAGGACGCCGAGCGGCAGCACCCAGGTCTCCCCGAGGACGAGCATGCGGAGCGTCCGCAGGAAGCTCACGCCGGCACCGGCCGCCGCTGCAGCCCTCGGATCCGCAGCTGGGTGACGGCGACGAGCACGAGCGCGATCGCGAGGAGGGCAAGGTCCCCTCCGGGCCAGGACACACGCAGGCCCTCGCCCGTGAAGAAGATCCCGAAGCTCGTGAGCAGCACGCCGACGCCGTACTTGAGCTCGGTCTCCGGCACCCGGGCGAGCGGCTTGCGCAGCCGGGCGCCCGCGGCCGCGACGAGGAGTGCTGCGATCCCCGCGCCGAGCAGCGCGGGCGCCGGACCGGAGGGGCGGGCCGCCAGGGCGGCGACGATGACGACCACCTCCACCCCCTCCAGCAGCACCCCCTTGAAGGCGACGACGCGCCCGGCCCAGTCGGGCTCGCCCGCGGGGGGCAGCGGTGCGTCCTCGAGCTCCTCGAGCGTCTCGTCGAACTCGTGCACGGCGGAGCTCCGGCGCTTGCGACCGCTCAACCGCAGCACGCCCTTGCGCAGCCACTCGAGGCCGTAGAGGAGGAGGAGCGTCCCGATGGCCAGCTGCAGCGCCTCCCGCGGCAGGCCGTCGAGGAGCGGGCCGAGGAGCAGCGCCAGGACCGCGCACGCGACGACCCCGGCCGCCGCGCCCCACACGGCGTCCCGCCAGCGCCGGCTCACGCCCACCGCGAGGACGATCGCCATCGCCTCGACGAGCTCGACGGCGACCGCGACGGCGGCGGCAAGCGCGGTGAGGACGAAGGTCATACCCGCAGTGTGGCGGCCGCGCACCGCTCGCCGAGCTCGTGCACGCGCTCCACGAGCTCCGGCGGCTCGTGCTTTGGGGACAGGATCTGACCTGGACCTCCGAGACCATGCCGACCTCCTCCCCACCCACGACCCGCCCCTCGACGAACCGAGGACGGGCCTCGACCGCGGAGCCGCCTCGACCTCTGGGCGACGGTCGAGACGCTCGTCGCGGCGGGCCGACGGTGCTGCTCACCGCCCAGTACCTCGACGAGGCTGACCGCCTCGCCGACCGGATCGCCGTGATCGACCACGGGCGGGTCATCGCCGAAGGGCGGTGCTCCGAACCGTCGCGCAGGTCAACCCGTCCACGGTCACGGTCGACGCGATGCGGGCCCTGTGGGTCGGGGGTGAGGCCGGCAACGCGGTCTGGCGCGCCTTTGCGTGGTCGTTCGTGATCTTCGCGGTCCTCGCGCCGCTCGCGGTCGCGTGGTACCGGAAGGCGGCTTCCCGCTCCCGGGCGCGCAGGCCGCACGGATGCTGGTCGAACGGCTTGAGGGCTACGTCCTGGTGGCCGCGCGCCGGGCGGCGTGGTGCTGCTGCGCCGGTGCGGCTGAGGCGCTCCGCGGCGACCGCCTGAAAGGGGCCTGACCCCTTTCAGGCGGTGGGGTTGCGGGAGGGCGCCGGCGTGCGGAGGTACGGGCCTACAACAGGCCCACGATGGCCGCGCAGTCCCAGTTGCGGGCACCGCGGCCGCCGTCCCACAGGCGGGCGGCGAGGCGGTCCTGCTCGGCCTTCGATGCCTGGTAGGCGTGCTTCGTCGAACCGCCCATGCCCTTCCAGGTCGAGGTGATGAACTGGTAGTAGCCCGAGGCGGTGGCGAAGTTCGGCGGCAGGTTCTGCCCGCCGGACTCGCACTCGACGATCGCGTACGGGATCGCCCAGGGACCGCCCGGGCCGACCATCGTCACAGCCGCGTCCCGCTGGCGCTCGAGCAGGCGCAGGGCCCGCCGCGCGGCCGCCTCGCGCTCGCGCTTCAACCGCGTGAGCTGCCGCTGCGAGCGCTTCCGGTCCGCCC
>JAOPZO010000448.1 GCA_025964065.1 Solirubrobacterales bacterium
GGCGGCTGAGCTGCGGCCGCCGCGAGCCCCGAGGCCGCCGCGAGCCGACGCGGCGCGGGCGCGGAACGCCCGCTTCCACGCCGGATCTCCTCGCAGCCCCCAGCGGGCGTGGAACGTGGCGCGGAACGCCCGCTTCCACGCCGGATCTCGCCGCAGGCCCCAGCGGGCGTGGAACGTGGCGTGAGCGACGCCTCGCCCACGCGCAGCGCCCGCTCCGGCCACCCCGCGCGGAGGGCGGCGGCCGGAGCGGGCGCGGGCGCTGCGGGTCCTGCCTAGGCCGTCGCGGCCGGCGGGTCGGGGATGAGCCCCTCGCCCGTGAACTCGTCGCCGGCCTCCTCGAAGGAGAGGTCGGCGGGCGGAAGCATGAAGTCCGAGCCCTCGAGGTCGTCGGGGCCCAGGGCCTCGCCGTTCTCGCGCACGAACGACAGGAGCTCCGCGAACGCGGTGACGTACCCTTGCGCGTCACCCGCGTCGACGCGCGCGACGACGACGTCGTCGAGCTCGTCGAGCTTCGCGTGGTGGGACTCGTCGAGGCGGTACTGGCCCTCGGCCATGATCCGCACGATCATGCGGCGCCCTCGCCCTTCTCGATCTGGGGCGCGCTCGCGGGCGGTGCCCCCTGGCCGAGCTCGGCCCGCATCTTCGCGAGGTCGTCGTCGACCGCGCTCTGCGAGGAGAGCTGGTGGAGCTGGCGGTCGATGTCGTCCTGGCCGTCGCCGAGGGCGGTGAGGTCGTCGAACGTGCCGGCGGCCTCGAGCTCCCCGACGGCGTCCGCGCGGGCGCGCATCTGCTCCGTCTTGTCCACGGCCCGCTGCATCGCGAGGCCGACGTCGGCCATCTCCTCGCCCACGCCCGTCGCGGCCTCGGAGATCCGCACCTGGGCCTCAGCGGCGTTGTACTGCGCCTTGATGACCTCCTTCTTGGTGCGGAAGGACTCGATCTTCGTGCGGAGCTTCTGCTCGGAGTCGATGAGCTTCTGCTGCTGCGCCTCGAGCTCGGTGACCTGGGCGTCGAGGCCCTGCAGCTCCGTCTGCGCGACGTTCTTGCGCTCGAGCGCGACGCGGGCGAGCTCCTCGTTGCCCTGCGACAGCGCCTGACGCGCCTGCGTGTCGAGCTTCACGACGGACTGCTCGAGCTTCGAGGTCTGCATCTGCAGCCGCTTCTTCGCGGTCACGACGTCGGCGATGCCCTTCTTGACGCCCTGGAGCGATTCGAGCTGCTTCTGGTAGCTGTAGTCCAGCGTCTCGCCAGGATCCTCGGCCTTGTCGAGCATCTTGTTGATCTTGGCCTTGATGACGGTGGTGAAACGCCCGGAGGTCCCGGCCATCAGCACTCCTTGGGAAGAGGGTGGGGGAAGTCCTCCCAGCCTACCCGCGACCGCCCGGGCGACCCACCGGGCCCCGCGATCGCACCGGCCGGGTCCGGCGCAGGGAGCCGGGCGCCCTCGGTACGCTCGCCCCGATGGCCCGACTCACCGCCCGGCTCGCGCCGGCCGCCCTGGCACTCTGCAGCGCGCTGCTCCTCTCGGGGTGCGGCCGCGGCGCCACCACCGAATCCGTGGGCGCCCCGGCCGCCCCGGCGCTCGGCGCGCCGAAGGGCGAGGCCGACGAGAAGCCCGCGGTCGATCTCGGCTTCCCCGGCTTCGCGACGAAGAACACCACCCGCGTCGGCGCCTCCGACCCCGTCGCGATCGCGGCCGGTGTCGCGCGCTCCACGTTCCCCGGCCTGACCCCGCAGAGCCGCCCGGACGCCGTCGCGATCGTCGACCGGCGCGACTGGCGCACCGCGCTGGCCGCCTCCGTCCTGATGAGCCCGCCCGTCCGCGCGCCGCTCCTCTTCGCGGACGGCAGCTCGAAGCTGCCCGAGGCGAGCGCGACGGCGCTCGAGGCGCTCGACCCGAAGGGCTCCGAGGCCGCGGGCGGCGCGGAGGTCATCCGCCTCGGCAGCGTCCCGCGCCCCGCGGGCCGCAGGTCCACGGACATCGCGGCCCGCGACCCGTTCGCGGCCGCCCGGGCGCTCGACGCCTTCCAGGCCGCCGCGCGCGGGAAGACGACGGACCGCGTCATCGTCGTCTCCGCCGACGAGCCCGCCTACGCCGCGCCCGCCGCCGCCTACGCCGCGAAGTCGGGCGATCCCATCCTCTTCACGCGCCGCGACACGCTCCCGCCCGCGACCCGTGCCGCGCTCAAGACCCATCAGCAGCCCAAGATCTACGTGCTCGGGCCGTCGCGCGTCATCGGCGCCGCGGTGACTCGCGAGCTCCGCAAGCTCGGCACCGTCAAGCGCATCGGCGGCGCCGACCCCGTCCGCAACGCGATCGAGTTCGCCTCGTTCACCGAGACGGACTTCGGCTGGGGCGTCGTCGATCCGGGCCATGGGCTCGTGTTCGCGCGTGCCGACGCCGACCCCGCCACGGCTGCGGCCGCCGCGCCGCTCTCCGCGAGCGGCACCTACGGCCCGCTCCTGCTGCTCTCGGGGAAGGACACCGTCGACCCGCCGCTCACCGAGTACCTCGAGGGGATCCAGCCCGGCTACCGGACCGACCCGGTGCGCGGCGTCTACAACCACGGCTGGCTCGTGGGCGACGCGCGCGCCATGACCCCGACCCTCCAGGCGCGGCTGGATACGCTGCTGGAGATCATGCTCGAGACCACGGACCAGACCCCATGAGCGAAGCCGAGCTCCCGGCCCGCAAGGACCCCCGCCACACCGTCACGGTGGACGACGTCCGCCAGCTCATGGGCGCCTCCACGCCGCACTTCGCGCTTCAGCTCCGCAACCGCATCGGCCGGCTCATCCGGCCCCTGCCGCCGGAGCACCCGGCGCGCCGCCTCGGCGAGCTCGAGATCGACCGCCTCACCCGCCTGGGCTTCTCGGGCGAGGTCCGTGGCACCGATGGGCAGCCCGGCATGAAGCCGCTGCCCGCCGTCGACGACGCCGCGTAGCGCCGCACCCCGCGGCGCTCCGGGCCGGGACGGGTACCGCCCGGCCCCGTCCAGGCGCGCCGGTACCGTGGACGGACGTGACCGAGCAAGCCACCCGACCCGAGGGCATCGCCGGCTCCACGCTGCCCGGCCCGTTCCCCGTCGGTGCCTACGCGAAGAAGCTCCAGGAGGAGCTCCGCAAGCGCGCCCGGCTGCAGCTCACGGGTGAGGCCTGGAACGTCAAGCGCTCCAAGGCCCGGGTGTACTTCGAGCTGCGCGACGGCGACGGCGCGCTCCCCTGCGCGATGTGGAACGACGCGTTCGGCACCTGCGGCGTCCCCGAGTCGGCGTTCGTCGACGGCACCCGGGTCGTCGTCGCGGGCGGCCCGGACTACTACCCCGGCTCCCGCACCTCCTCGCCGGGCTTCACCTTCGACGTCACGGGCCTCCGGATCGCCGGCGAGGGCGACCTGCTCGCGCAGGTGGACCGGCTCCGCCGCAAGCTCGACGCCGAGGGGCTGCTCGAGCCGCAGCGGCTCCTCCCGCGCCCGCTCCTGCCGCGCACGATCGGCGTGGTCACGGGCGAGGGCGGCAAGGCCCGCGACGACGTCCTCGCCGGCCTCGCCCGCCGGGGCTGGGAGGGCCGCGTGGTCTGGGCGTTCGCCCCCGTGCAGGACCGCCACGCCGCCGGCGCGATCACCCGCGCGGTGCAGGACCTCGCGGCCGTGGGCGGCGTCGACGTCATCGTCGTCGCGCGCGGCGGCGGCTCCTTCGCCGACCTCTTCGCGTTCTGCGACGAGACGCTCTGCCGCACCGTGGCGCTCCTTCCCGTGCCCGTCATCGCCTCCGTCGGCCACCACACGGACCGCACGCTCATCGATGACGTCGCCGCGGTCGCGTGCTCCACCCCCACGCACGCCGCCGAGGCCGCGGTGCCGCTCCACTGCACCGAGGCGCGGCAGCACGTCGCCCGGAGCGCCTCGC
>JAOPZO010000017.1 GCA_025964065.1 Solirubrobacterales bacterium
CACGAGCGCCGGGTGGAGCTCCTCCGCGCGCGTCACGACGAAGCCGATGGCGGCGGTCCGCCCGCGCGGGCGCAGCGACAGCGCGCGCTGCTGGGCCTGGGTGACGCCGCCGAGGCCGAAGAGCACCCGGCCGAGCATCACGCCGCCCGGGTGGCGGATCACGGCGGTCGGCAGGCCGATGTACTTCCCGCTGAGCCCCGCCGCGGCGACGAGCACGAGGCGCTCCACCCGCTCGGGGAACGAGAGGGCGAGCTCCGAGGCCACGAAGCCGCCCATGGAGTTGCCCACGACGCACGCGGCGCCGATCCCGAGCGCCTCGCAGACGGCGTCGACCGTGCGGCCGTAGCCCTCCATGGAGACCACGTCGGGCATGGGCGAGCGGCCGAAGCCCGGCAGGTCGAGCGCGACGCAGCGGTGCGTGCCCATGAACGCCGGGAGCTGCTCGAGCCAGTGCTGCCAGCAGGCCGAGTGCCCGTGGACGAAGAGCAGGACGGGCGCCTCGCGCGGCCCGACGTCGATGACGTTCACGGGGCGCCCGCGGGCCATCACCCAGCGCTGGTGCTCGCGCCAGTCGACGTCGAGCCAGGCGGGCCGGGGGCCCGAGCCGTACCGGTCCAATCCGCTCATGTGCAGGACCGTACACAGCCCGCGGTCAGGCCGCGGCGACGGGCCGCGCGGCCTCGGCGGGCGCCCCGACGAGCTGCCCGCCCGGGCAGTCCGCACTATGCAGGTCCTCCCGCGGCGGGTTGCGGATCCCGAGCAGCCCGACGAGCCCGCCGGCGGCCAGGAGCGCGGCCGCGATCCCCATGCCGACCCGGAACGCGTCGATGGCCGCGGCCTGCGTGGCCTCGACCACCACGGTGCGCTCGGCGGCGGGGAGATCGGCGGGATCCGGCACGTCGAGCGCCCGGGCCTTCGCGTCGGCCACGGCCGCCTGCGCCGTGGGCGAGAGCGGGGTCCCCGCGAGCCGCTCGTCGACTCCGGAGGCGTAGGAGGCCGCGAGCGCGGCGCCGACCGCGGCGGTCGCCAGGAGGCCGGCGGTGCGCGCCACGGCGTTGTTCACCGCGGAGGCGATCCCCGCGTTGGACTCGTCGGCGTCCGCGAGCACCGCCGCCGTGAGCGGCGCGACCGTGATCGCGATCCCGAGCGAGAAGAGCGCGAGCGCCGGCAGCAGGTCGGTGAGGAACGAGACCTCCGTGTCGAGCCGGAGCATCGCCAGGAAGCCCGCGGCCACGACGAACGGCCCGAGCCCCATGAAGAGCCGCGGGCCGTGGCGGTCGGCCAGCACGCCGAAGCGTCGCGAGAGCACGAACATCACGCCGGTCGGCACGAGGCCGGTCGTTCCCGCCCCGAGCGCCGACCAGCCCGCGACCTGCTGCAGGAACAGGCCGACGAAGAACCCGAAGACCGCCAGGCCGCCGTACATGGACAGGGTCTCGACGTTCCCCCAGCGGAAGTTCGGCCGGGCGAAGAGGGCGAGCGGCAGCATGGGCTCCCGGGTGCGCGCCTCGTGGAGCAGGAAGGCGGCGAACAGCGCGATCCCGCCCACGAGCGGGACGAGCACCAGGGGGCTTCCCCAGCCGTCCTGGGGCTGCTGGATGAGCGCGAACGTCGGGCCGGCGAGCCCCAGCGCGCAGAGGACGGCCCCGCGGACGTCGACGTGCGGGCGCGGGCCGCCCGGCGCCCGGCCGCCCTCGGGAACGAAGCGCGCGGCCAGGAAGAGCGTCGCGATGACGATGGGCACGTTGATCGCGAAGACGACCCGCCACGACGCGGCGTCGACGAGCTGGCCGCCGAGCAGCGGCCCGACGAGCATCCCGATGCCGCCCCACGCGGTCCACGTGCCGATCGCGCGCCCGCGCTCCGGCGGCGGGAAGACGGCGATGAGGATCGCGAGCGCGGCCGGGGTCAGCAGCGCGCCCGAGACGCCCTGCAGGGCGCGGGCGGCCACGAGCACCTCGATGCTCGGGGCCACCGCGCAGAGGATGCTCGTCACGCCGAACGCAGCGACGCCGAGCGTGAAGACCCGGCGCTCCCCGAAGAGGTCGGCGAGCGAGCCCGAGACGAGGATGAGCGCCGCGAGCGTCAGGAGGTACGCGTTGGCGACCCACTGCTGGCCGGCGAGGCCGCCGCCGAGGTCGTCGCCGATCGCCGGGAGCGCCACGTTGACGACCGTGGCGTCGACGGACACGACGGTCGACCCGAGGACGGCGGCGACGAGCGCGCCCTGCTTGACGTCCATGCGCCGACGCTACAGCTCGGCCACCACGAGCCGGTACCCCGCGTCGATCTCCTCCTCCGCGAGCAGCGCGGGGTAGCGCCTGCCAGGCACCCCGCCCGCGGTCCGCCGCCGGGCGCTGGGGGAGCTGCCATGCCGCCGGGCCCACCGGGCGCGCCCGGAGCCGGGCGGGTCCTACCCTGCCCGGTGGTGCTCGCCCGTCTGCAGCTCACCCTCGCCGCGCTCCTCGGCCTCCTCGCGCTCGCGCTCGGCGGCGTCCTGCTCTTCGGGGGCGACGAGGGCACGGGCGCCCGCGCGCCGTTCACGGTCGGCTCCTCGGGCTTCGCGGGCGCCGTCAGCCCGCCCGGCGCGCGCGCCGTCGACTTCCGCCTGCAGGACCAGGACGGCGGGCCGGCGACGCTCGGCGAGGCGCAGGGGCGCGTGCGGGTGCTGACGTTCCTCTACACGACGTGCGAGGACACCTGCCCCATCGCCGCGTCGCAGATCCTCGGGGCGCTGGAGGAGCTCGGGCCCGAGGGCGAGGACGTCGCCGCGCTCGCCGTCTCCGTCGACCCCGCCAACGACACGGCGGCCCGGGCCCGGAAGTTCCTCCTCGGTCGCCGGCTCACGGGGCGCATGGACTTCGCGCTGGGCCGGGAGGCGCAGCTCCGGCCGGTCTGGGAGGCCTACGGCATCCAGCCGCAGGGCGTCGACGACGGCGGCGCGGCGTTCGACCACTCCGCCCGGGTCGAGCTCATCGACAAGCGCGGTTTCCGGCGTGTCGGCTTCCCGCTCGACCAGCTGAACCCGGACGCGCTCGCGCACGACATCCGCAAGCTGCAGGCGGAGACCTAGGCCCGGAGGAGCAGGCCCTCGAGCGCGGCGTCGGCCTGGTCCTCGGCGGCGAGGTAGGCCGCGTGCGCCAGGCGACCCGGCGACGCCGACCACGAGGCGTAGGCCCGGCGCGCCTCCCGCACCGCGGTGCGCCAGACGGCGAGCGGGAGGTCGTCCTCCCCGGCGCGGACGACGATGACCTCGCGGGTGTCGACCAGCGGGTCGAGCAGCGGGTGGAGGTCCTTGGTCGTCATCGCCAAGCGAGCCTTCCCAACCGTCGGCGAGCACAACCTCCCGCGCGCCGGGTCAGGCGTGCTCGTCGCGTCCGCCGCCTGCCGCCGGTCCGCGGCGCTTCTCGCGCCGCCCGGCGAGGGCGAGCCAGCCGGCGACGAGGACCACCGGGGCGACGTACAGGAGCTCGGCGTACCAGTGGCCGACGTGCGCGAGGCTCACGCGGCCTCCGCGCTGAGGAGCCAGAGCCCGAGGCAGGTGAAGGCGACCATCACCGTGAGCATCCAGTACTGGGAGCGCGTCGCGTCCCGGGCGTTCTCGTACAGGGTGAGCGCGCGGTCGTGGGCGAGCACGAGGCCGGCGACGTGCCCGAGCACGAGCGCCCCGACCTGGACGTACCAGATGGTGTTCGCCGAGACGACGCCGTAGTCGATCGTCCTGTTCGCGGTGCCCAGCAGGTCGGAGCCCTCGCCGAGCGGGTCCGAGGCGAGGTAGCCGATCGCCTGCCCCTGGACCGCGAGGTAGGAGAAGTAGTGCGCGACGACGTAGGCCAGGGCGATCGGGAGCAGCGAGTGCGCGAAGCGGCGCGCGAGCTCGCCGGTGGCGAGGCGGGTGTCAACGGAGTGCATCCCGCGGGCCCCGAGGCGGTAGAGCCCGGCGACGAGCCCGACGACCGCGAGGAGGCCGAGCGTGAACGCGAGCTCCAGCGCGCTCTGCTGCCCGAACCCGACGTCCTGGAGCACGCCCTGCAGGTCGGGCGCGAGGTCGTTCCAGGTCGGGCCCTGGGAGAAGCCGTCGAAGCTCGTCGTCCCGATGAGGACCACGAGCACCGCGACGGTGCCCGGGACGGCGGCGACGCCGGTCGTGCCGGAGAGGACGGGGCGCGCCCAGAGCTGCCGGCCGCGCCAGTCGAGCACGCCGATGCGGCCCAGCAGGCCGTAGTAGACGCCGAACGCGTCGCCGTTGCGGGACCAGGCCTCGACGCCGTAGAGGCTCATGCCGAGCAGCTGCGCCCCCGCGTACAGGAGCGCCGCGACCGCCACCGTGCTCGGGTCCTCGGCGTTCGAGTGCACGAGCTCGAGCCAGGCGAAGGCGAGCAGCCCGAGCGCGGCGGGCCAGCGGCCCAGGCGGGCGGGGTACGGCAGCGGCGCGGGAAGCCTGCCGCCCGCGACGCGCTTGCCGAGCCAGCCCACCGCGCGACCCGTGGCGCGCCATGGGTTGAAGGCGCGGAAGACGTCGCCGAAGAGCAGGCTCACGAACGCGAGGCCGACCCAGAAGAGGACGTAGACGGCGGTGGGCGCGAGGTTCGCGGTCGGCGTCTGCGTGCCCGCGAGGCCGGCGTAGACGACGAGCACGAAGAGCGCGATGCCGATCGCGCCGGCGACCGGGACCGCGGCTCGCGGCACGGTCAGAAGCCTCCGGCCCTCGGCCTGCTCCTCGAGGCGCGGCTTGGGCCACAGCACGGCGAGCCCGACGAAGGAGGCGACGAGGACCGCGAAGGCGGCCCAGACGAAGAGGAGCCGGGGGATCGGGAGGTCCTGCCGCCCGACGAACCCGTGGGCGCTCGCGAGCGCGGGGAACGCTGCGGTCAGCGCGACCGCGAGCGCGGCCGTCAGCCCTGCGGTGCGGCGCGTCACGGCTGGATCTCGAGCGCGGCGACCTGCGTGCCCGTGTCGTGCATCTCGACCTCGTAGATCCCGTCGAAGCGGGCCTTGAAGGCGATGGTGACGCTGCCGCCCGCCTTCACGTCGGCGTACTCGTCGAAGCCGTGGACGTGGATCTCGTCGTCGACGTCGGAGCGGACCTTGAAGCGGACCTGCTCGCCCTTCTCGAACTCGAGCTGCTGCACGCCGCCCTTCGGCTTCCCGTTGGCGAACTCGACGACGGGCACCTCGGGCTCCGGGGGCGGCGTCGGCTCGGGCGCGGCGGTCGCGGTGGAGGCCGCCGGGGCCTCGACGGTGTTGGCGGGAGCGACCGTCGCCTGGGTCGTGGTGCCCCCGGCGCTCGTGCTCTCGCCGTCGTCCCCGCCCGCCTGCGCAAGCACGAAGCCGGCCGCGAGGACGGCGACCGCGATGACCACGATGACGGTGTTGCGCATCGCTCAAGAGTAGAGCGGGGGCCCCGCCGGGCACCCCGCCACGCAAGAGGGGCGGGCCGTGTGGCCCGCCCCTCGAGAGCACTGCGTCCTTCTAGACCGCCCCTAGCACTTGGAGGTGCTGGTGACCTTCGCGCTCGTGTTGTCGGAGAACGTGAAGTCGCCGCCGAACTTGTAGGACGTCTTGCAGCCCACGGACGTGACGTAGCCGAGGCCCTTGTACTTCTTGGTCGAGATCACGGTGTTGAACTCGGTGAGCGTGATCGAGAGGCCGAGCTGGTTCTGCAGCTTCGGCGGGATCGGCACGTCGAGCTTCGAGCCGTACTTGCCCGTGTCGGACTTCAGGGTGCCGACGAGCACGCCCGAGGAGTCGACCTCGTTGGCCGCCTTGATGAGCTTCAGGTTGATCTTCCCGCCCGCGGCGTTGTACGCCTCGATGGTCGGGTTGGCCTTGATCTGCTGGGCACCGATGGTCGCCTTGGCGTAGCCCGAGCCGACCTTGGAGCCCGCGGGGCAGTTCTCCGGGGCCGAGGCCACCGTCTGGAGGCTGCAGACCGGGAACTTGCGGTTGTTGAACTTGAGGTTCTTGTCGAAGTGGATGACGGCCTTCTTCGTCGCGTAGGTGCCGTCGACGGCAGGATCCTTCGCGCTCGTGAAGGTCGTGACGCTGAGCTTGAGCACGGTCGGCTTGGCCTTGGTGCCCTTCTTGCCCGTCGTCTTGATCTTGATCGACTGGTTGACGTCAACGGCGCCTGCGACGCCTGCGACACCGACGGACGCGGCGAGGGTGGCCGCGATGAGACCGAGCTTGCGCAACTGCTCCTCCTGGGAGTTCTAGGGCTGTGGGACAGCCTTGGGGTGGGGACCTGGTGTTCAGGGGCGGCGTCCGGCAACAACCCTGCCGCGCCCCGCTGAAGCATGTCATCGGACATACGGCCACGAAGCTTGAGTCCGCTCATGGTCGTCAGCTGACAACGCTGCCCCGGGAGCCCGCGCGAACGGCCGGAGTTGCGGAGGTGGACGGATGACCGAGGCGCCCGGGCCGGTGCTAGCTTGGCCGCCCGCATGCGCGCTCCCACCGACTCCATCGCCGCTCCTCCGCTCCCCGTCCTCGAGTGGGTCAACGTCGCGATGCTGCGGATGGACCAGCAGGTCGGCCGGCCCGTCCTCGTCGAGTTCTGGGACTTCTGCCGCATCAACTCCCTGCGCACGCTCCCGTACGTGCGGGCGTGGCACGAGCGCTACGCGGAGGCGGGCCTCCGCGTCATCGCACTGCACTGCGGCGCCTACCCCCCCTCCCAGGACCCCGCGCTCGTGCGCGAGGCCGTGGAGCGGCTCGGCATCGGGCATCCCGTCGGCCTCGACGTCGAGTTCCGCGCCTGGAAGCAGTTCGACGTCCCGGGCTGGCCCGCGCGCTACCTCTTCGACCAGCGCCTGCGGCTCTTCGAGTACCACCACGGCGAGGGCGGGTACGCGGACACGGAGCTGGCGATCGGCGAGCTCCTGGGCTCGAAGGTCGAGCCCGTCCCGCCGCTGCGGCCCGAGGACGCCCCGGGCACCGTGCTCGTCGAGCCGAGCCGCGAGCGGCCCGGCGCGTGGTCCGGCCCGTACGGGGCGGGCGGCGTGCATGCGGTCGTCTCGGGCCGCGGCGAGCTCCGCACGGGCGACGGCGTCGTCGCGGTGGAGCACCCCGGGGTCGTGACCCTCGTCGAGCACGAGGTGCACACGGAGGCCGTGCTCGAGCTTGAGCCGGGCCCGGGCGTCGAGGTCCACGCGGTGCAGTTCACCGCGGGTGTCGACCCCGACTGACCCTCAGCCGAGGTCGGTGACGATGCGCTCGAGGCGCGGCGGCCCGGTGTCCTCGAGCACGAGCGCGCGCCCGGCCCAGTAGGGCCCGGCCGGCGTCGGCCCCGCGAACGAGGGCT
>JAOPZO010000287.1 GCA_025964065.1 Solirubrobacterales bacterium
GCCCGCGGCCAGCCACGCCCAGCGCCCCAGGCCGCCGCGCGAGCGCGGGCGCAGCGGCGGCGGGAGGTGGGGGTTCACGTGGCCCAGCGCGAGCTGGGCGTAGAGGGCCGCAGGGGCGAGGAGCGCCATCTCGCGCGAGCCCGGGACGTTCGACGCCCGCGCCTCGATGAGCCGCGGCGCCAGCAGGTGGAGCGTGCCGGCGCCGGCCCAACCCGTCACGTACCGCCGCGCCGCGGGCGCCGTCGCGCGGAGGGCGAGGAGCACCTGCGGCTGCGCCGCGTGGAGCTGGGCGCGCGAGGGGTGGACGACGACCTCTATGGGCGTCGGCGGGGGCGGGGCGAGAACCTCCGCGAGCTCGGCCCGGGTGTGCTCGAGCAGCTCCAGCACACCGACCACGTCGTCGGCGTCCCCGTCTGCGTGCCGGGCGAGGAAGCTCGGCGACTCGGTCTCCATCCAGGCCACCCGTCGTGCTTCGGTGGCGCAGGGCGGGCCCCTTCACGAGCACGGCCCCCGTCGCGTGCGCGAACGGGGGCCGTGGTCCTGCCGGTGGTGCGGGGGAGCTAGACCAGCTCGGCCACGCGCGACTCGCAGATGGTGCCGATGGTCTCGGAGACCGCGGCGAACTCGGTGTCCGAGAGGACCGGGGTCCCCTCGAACGGCAGGTCCCGCGTGATCTCGAGCCACGACTTGCAGCCGCCGAACTCGTCGCGGACCTTGACGGTGACGGGACGCGGGATCCGGTACGTGCGCAGGAGCAGCACGTGGAGCGGATGGCGGCGCTTCCAGCTCAGGCGCTTCTCGGCGTAGTCCGTGGTCCACACGTGGTACGGCGAGAGCTCGTTGAGCGTGCGCGGGTCCGTCACGAGGTAGTGACCGGCGACCTCGGCCCAGGCGCGGACGCGGACACGGTCGGGCTGCGGGATGCCGCCGTCCTGCGTGAGCGCGGAGACCGGCGGGTCGCCGTCGGGCCAGACACCCTCCTCGAGCGCGCGACGCAGTTCGGGGGCGTGGGACGGGCGCACGAGGTCGTTGCGCTGGTGGTCGAAGGTCGGGTAAAGGAAGAAGCGCTCGTGCTTGAGCTCGAAGTGCTTGTCATCCTCGCGGATGCCACCTTTGCGAAGGGTGAGGAGCTGCTCACCTTCGGCGAGTGCACGGACGGTGACCGCCCATTCCTTGAATGCGATAGGCATGAGTTGGGAGACCTGGGAGGGGTTCGACAGAGGGACGCCGGTGCTGCGTGGGTCGCCATCGGGACAGACGCGACTCGAGGCACCGGCGGAGCGCAGATTGTGGCAAAGATGCGACCAGATCACCAACTCTCCCTGCAAATCGCGGGAGTTGACTTTGTGACAACCGTGGTCTACCGAACGGCCTGTCCGTCGCCCGGAGGCGCACCGTCAGGTCGTCCTCCGTGCCTCCCCGAGCCGCCGTCCCGCGAGCCCCTCGTAGGCCTCCAGGATGGCCGCGAAGTCGTCGTCGCCGTGGCCCCGGCCACGCGCCGCGACGAGCGCGTCGCGCGTCGCCGCGGCGGCCGGGAACGGCACCCCGGCACGATCGGCTTCCTCGAGGCAGAGCCGCACGTCCTTGAGCATGTGCTCGAGCTTGAAGAGCGTGTCGTAGGCGTGCGCCCGCATCGGGGCGGCCTTCAGGTCCAGCATGAGCGAGGCGCCCGACCCGGCGCCCATCACCTGCACCAGCGCGTCCAGGTCGACGCCGGTGGCCGCGCCGACGAGCAGCGCCTGCGCGACCGTCCCGGCGTTCACCGCGGCCGTCGCGTTGTTGATGAGCTTGACCATCTGCCCCTGGCCCGTCCCGCCCACGTGCAGCACGAGGGTCCCCATCACCTCGAAGAGCGGCCGGGCGCGCGCGACGTCCACGGCGGCCCCGCCGGCCATGATCGTGAGCGTGCCGTCCTCGGCGCGGGGGGAGGATCCCGTGACGGGCGCGTCGAGGAAGCTCCAGCCCGCGGGCAGCGCGGCGGCGACCTCGCGTGCGGCGGCCGGGCCGATCGTCGACATGTCCACGAGCAGCTTGCCGCTCCCGCCCGCGCTCGCGAGGCCGTCGGGCCCGCCGACGACCCCCGCGACCTGGTCCCCGTCGACGAGCATCGTGATGAGGACGTCGCACGCCGCGGCCACCTCGGCGGGGGTCGCCACGGCGTCGGCGCCCTCGCGCTCCGCGGCCCACGCCTGCGCCTTGCCCTCCGTGCGCGTCCAGACGGTCAGGGGATGGCCGGCCGCGGCGAGGTTCGCGGCCATGCGCGAGCCCATGATGCCGAGGCCGAGGAAGCCGATGCGGTCCATGGCCGGATCCTACGGGCCGCACGCGCCGCCTCAGCGAGGGGCGGCCATGGCGAGCAGCCCGAGCCGGCGGGCGCCGCCGCCCCGTCCTCCGCGGGCCCCGCGTCCCGGCCAGGCCCGGGAGGAACGACCTCCGGCCCCGACCCCTCAGGCGGACCCGCCGCCCCGCGCAGGACCCCTCCGGCGGCGCCGTGCCCGCCGCCGCCCGGCGTCTCGAGCCGCAGGCGA
>JAOPZO010000059.1 GCA_025964065.1 Solirubrobacterales bacterium
GGACCTTCGAGGGGCGGTAGGAACGGCGCTCGGCAGCGGTGGAAATCGCGAGGTCGAGGCGCCGATTGACCTGCCGCAGGCGGCCGCCGGAGACTGCGCGAGTTCCGGATGGCAGCTCGCCGAAGGCGGCGTGGCAGAACTGGACGGACACCAGATCCGCCTTGCCGGGGTAGACCGCTCCCATGGTGTGGACGAGATCGACGTTCAACCGGGTGACGGCCGCGGCCGCGGCCGCGTAGAAGCTCGAGAAGAACAGCGGGACGGGGCGCTGCGGCACCGGCACACGCGTCCACGGGATCGTCCCGCGGAGGTCCTCGGCGATGCCCGCCGCCACGAGATGGAAGTCGACGCGATCGCTGGTCCGCCGCACGAGCTCGGCCAGCGAGCGCTCCATGCCGCCCTGGTCGTGGATGTTGTGGGCGACGAGCGCAACCTTCACGCTCATCCGGCGCTGCTCGGCTCGCCCGGGAGACTCGTCATGCGCGGCAGTATCGTCGGCCCGGTGGCCAAAAGCACACGCTCGACGCTCCTGGCCGTGGCCAGCCAAGGACCCGGCTCAGGTGACGAGCGGCGACTCGTGGCGCTGCTCGACGGTCTGGACGTCGAGCTGTGGCCGTTCGACCGCTCGTCGAAGGTGCGGGCAGCTTGGGCACTCTTCCTCCGTCTGCTTCACGCTCCTCCCGAGCTGCTCGTGATCGAGGGGACCGGGCTCGGCGCCTGTCTTCCCGCCCTCGCGGCCGGTTCCCTGCGGAGGGTGCCGTTCGTGGTCTCCAGTGGAGACGCGGTCGGCCCGTTCTTCCGGCTGCGCGGCCGCGCGGCGGGGCTGGTCGGGGGGCTCTACGAGCGATGGCTTTGCCGCTGCTGCGCCGGTTACATCGGGTGGACGCCGTACCTGGTTGGCCGTGCCCTGACGTTCGGTGCTCCGCGCGCGATGACCGCCGAGAACTGGGCAGACCTTCACTTCGATGCGATGGAGCGCGTCAGGGTGCGGAACTCATTGGCAGTTCCCCACGATGCGGTCGTCTTCGGCATCGTCGGGTCGCTCACCTGGTCCGCCGAGCGGGACTACTGCTATGGCCTTGAGCTGATCCGGGCTATCGCCCGAACGACACGGCCGGACGTGCGGGTGCTCATCGTCGGCGACGGAGACGGACGCGAGCGGCTCGAGGCTGCAAGTGGCGGAGATCCGAGGATCATCTTCACCGGTCGAGTCGATCGAACGGAGGTCGGTGGTCTTCTCAGCGCTATGGATGTCGGCAGCCTGCCGCAGTCCCGCGACGGGGTTGGGATGTTTCGGTACACCACGAAGCTCAGTGAATACCTCGCCGCAGATCTCCTGGTGGCTACCGGTCGACTGCCCTTCGCCTATGACCTGTCGGATGCGCGCGTCCTCCGTCTACCTGGCGACGCACCCTGGGAGGAGACCTACATCGAGTCGCTCTCTCGGCTGATGGACTCCGCGTTGCCCTCCTCGCGCGGACTGACGACTACGCTCCGCGCGTTCGATCGCGATCCCCAGCGCGAGCGGGTCGTGGCCTTCGTCAACGACATCTTGGAAGAGACCCGTGCCCGAAAGCCGCAATGAGTACTGCATCAGGATGATTCCGTCGGGAACCAGCTCGGTGCTCGACATCGGATGCGGCGAGGGCGCCGTCCTCGGCGGACTGCCCACGGTCGAGAAGCGCGTCGGCGTGGACATGGACGCCGAGCTGATCGCTAACGCTGAGCGGTTCGTCACGGGCTGCACGTTCCTCGTCGTGGACGGTGGAGCGCTTCCGTTCGCGGACTCGAGCTTCGAAGCCGTGGTTCTGTCCGAGGTGCTCGAGCACGTCGGAAACGGAAACAAAGTGCGCGTCGTGGACGAAGCGCTGCGCGTCCTGCGGCCGGGGGGAAGGCTGATCATCACCTCGCCCCATCGTGGGCCGCTCTCTCGCCTGGACCCACTCGACTTCAAACGCTCGACGCCACGGGCCTACGGGCTCTATAGGAAGTGGCGAGAGGGGGCGCCGAAGACCGCTCCAGATGTCGGGCATGTCCCTCTCACCGTCAGCGAGATCGAAGCGCTTCTGCAGGGCCGTTGCAAGGTCGTCGACCTGACGCTCAGCGGGTTGCTCTCACCCGTGATGGCGTGGGTGATGGTGGCGCTGATGTTCGCGAAGCGCTCCGAGGCGCTGCGGTTCCGCTGGGCGCGCATCCAGGACGCCGAGCAGAGCCTTCCCGCCCCGCGCTTCGCCGCGCACGTCGTGCGCATGACCGCCGTGCTCAGCGGCTGACCGTGGGCAGGAGGCGCTCGAGGATCGCCGTGCACGAGCTCGTCCAGTTCAGCCGGTCCTCGTAGGTCGCGTAGGAGCTGGCCGCGAGGGCGCCGTAGGCCGCGGGATCGCGCAGCCAGGCGACGATGCGGTCCGCGTAGTCGGCGGCGGTGGCATCGGGGGCGAGCAGGTGGCCGTTCTCCCCTTCGATGACCGCGCCGGGAATGCCGCCGACGCGGGCGGCGAGGCACGGCACGGCGTGGGCGTTGCCCTCGGCGATCGCGATGCCGAAGCACTCCGCGCGAGAGGGCAGCAGCACGAAGTGGGCACCGGCCAGCAGCTCGGAGAGCTGCTGCCTCCCGCGCAGGGTGCGCTTGTCGACGAACCCGACGTGCTCGGCGAACGCTGGCAGTGCTTCTCCGCTCGGCCGTGCTCCGACCAGCGTGAGCCGCACGTCGACGCCCCGGCACATGAGCTCCCGGGCGATCTGCACGCAGAGGGCGCCGCGCTTGCGCTCCCAGTCGGCGCCGATCCAGACGAGCCGGCAGACGGACGGATCGCGGGCGGCGACCGCGCGCGTGGCGGAGAACCCGGCGGGCGGCTCGAGGCTCGCGCCGAAGGGCGCGGGCAGGATCCGGGCGGGGTCGGCGCCGAAGCTCCCGGTCGCCGACGCGGCCGCCCACGGGGAGGCGTAGGCGAGCACGCTCGCCGCCTGCATGGCGCGGCGCTCGGCCGCTCGACCGTTGCGCAGCTGGTGCGCCGGAAGCCGGGCGAGCTCCGGATAGGTCTCGGCGAGGTTGTCGATGGTCGCGTCGCACCACACGGCCACGGGCACGCCGACGTCCATGGCCGAGACCGGCAGCACGGAGGTCGCCATGACAGCGTCGACGCGCGCCGCCCGGATCGCCTGCTCGGCTTGGCGTCCGAACGCGCTGATCACCGCCGCGTCGAGGTCGTAGCGGTAGTTGCGTCCGAACCGCTTCGCCAACACGAACGCGCGGTAGCGCAGGGCCGCGGCCGGAACGTGCAGCGGACTCACGTCCACGACCTCCACGCCCATCGCCTCAAGCGCGGCCTTGACGTGGAACGGGATGCCGGACCAGACCCCGATGTCGCCGGCGCTGCCGATCGAGACGAGCGCGATGCGGGTCACGCGCGCAGCGCCGCGTCGTACAGGGCCACGAGCGTCGCGGCGTGCCGCGAGGGGGCGACGAGGCCGTCGACCGCCGCATGCTGCGGCGCGCTCAAGCGCCTGGAGGGCGGATCCTCGAGCACCGCGGTGAGCTCCCGGGCCAGTGCGGCGATGTCGCCGGGCGCCACGGCGACGGCGCCGTGCTCCGGGGTGGCCCAGTCGGCGATCCCGCCGCTGCGGTACGCGACGACCGGCGTGCCCGTGAGCAGCGCCTCCGGTCCGACCATCCCGAAGGTCTCCGGCCACACCGACGGGACCGCCACCACGGCGGCTGCCGCTGCCGCCGCCGCGAGCTCCGCCTGGCTCAGGGCGCCGAGGAAGTGCACGCGGTCCGAGATGCCGAGCCGCTCGGCAAGCGCACGCAGGCCGGGCTCGCTCGGTCCCTCGCCGGCGAGCTGGACCTCGTGCGACACGGCGATCCGGCTCGAGGCGTGCAGGAGGTCCTCGAACCCCTTGAGCACCGTGAGCCGCCCGGCCGCCAGCACGACCGGGACGCCGCCCGCCGGGGGCGCCGGGGGCGCCCGGCGCACCGGGATTGCCGGGGGGATGACCGTGATCCGGTGCTCGGCGATCCCGTCGCCGACGAGCATCCGGCGCTGCCAGTGGCTCGGCGCGACGACGCCGTCGCAGCGCGCCAGCAGCCGCAGGGTCCAGGCGGTCTCGGCGAGGCCGAGGACGAACCCCGGGAGGCCGTAGGCGACCTCGTTCGCGGTGCTCCCGCACCCGAGCCGGCGGTAGCCCTGGGACAGGCACCCGCCGCCCACGGCACGCTCGCAGAGCTTCCGCGTGCCGTACTGGAAGCGCGCGCCGTTCGGGCAGACGGGGACGTGGCAGGTGGCGAACAGCGGCAGGCGCCGTGCGAGATAGGCGAGGAGCAGGGGACCCGACCACAGGTGCAGGTGGACGGCGTCCGCGCGCTCGACCTCGAGGAAGCGCCCGAGCGCGCGCAGCTCGCTGAGCATCGCGCGACTCGGACGGGCCCCGAACAGGCCGGGCGCGCGGTGCTCGACCGCGAAGACCTCGCGCGTCCGCGCCGTGAGCCCGGCGCACTGGCCGTGGACGAGCAGCACCTCGAAGCCGGCGGAGAGGAGCGCCTGCGCCTCGACGCGCATGGACGTCTGCGAGCCCCCGAGGCCGTCGGGGCTCTCGTGGACGAAGACGATGCGGCGGGCTGCTGGCATCCTCAGTGGGCGCTCAGGCGCTGGTCGGCGAGCAGCACCAGGGCCAACCAGGTCAATCCGACGCCGTAGCCGGCGAGCAGCTCGCTGGGAACGTGCGCGCTCGAGAGCATCCTCGCCGGGCCCATGAGCACGATGAGCAGCGCGGATACGGCTACGACCTCCGGCCGGCCGTGGCGCCGGCCGAGCACCGCGAACACGCCGAATACGGACGCCGCATACGCCGCGTGGCTGCTCGGCAGCCCGTTAGCGGCATTGACTCCGAACAGCTCCCGGTGGAGGGGCGTGGGGTTGCCGAGCGCCTGGAGGGCGTCGCTCGCGACCACCGCCAGCGAGGAGGCCGCCACCAGTACCGCGGCCCTGGCGCCGACGTTATGGGCGACGATCGCGGCCGCGATCGCGACCGTGAGCATCGCCACCAGCGTGGTGCCGAGCTCGCCGAAGAAGGTTGCGAGC
>JAOPZO010000060.1 GCA_025964065.1 Solirubrobacterales bacterium
GACGAGCCCGGCGATGCGCACGGTGCGTGCCGGGCCGAGGCGCCCGACGACGCCGCCCGCGAGCGGGAGCGCGACCAGCGCCCCCGCGGAGACGCAGAGGATGAGCAGCCCCAGGCCCGCGGGGCTCAGCGCGAGCGCGTCCCGGATCGCCGGGGTCCGGGACGCCCAGGAGGCGAAGGTCAGGCCGTTCGCGGCGAAGACGACCGCGACCGCGCGCCGGGCGCGCTCGTGGCTGGCGGCGGCGTCCACCCGCCCGATCCTCGCAGGTCAGGCAGCGGCGGCGAGCTCGTTCCGCAGGGCGTTCAGGCCGAGGCGCAGCCGGCCCTTGACGGTGCCGAGCGGCGCGTCGGTCCGCGCCTGGATCTCGGTCTGCGAGAGGTCGCCGTAGTACGCGAGCGCGAGCGCGGTCCGCTGCTCGGGCGCGATGCGCAGGAGCGCTCCTCGGAGCTCTGACGCCTCGTCGCGACGGGAGGCGACGACGTCGGGCGTCTCGCGCGCACATGCGAGGTGCTCCGCCGCCGCGAGCGTCCCCGTGCTCCCGTGGCGGGCCTGCGTGCGGTGGAGGTCGAGCGCGCGGTTGCGCGCGATGGTGCAGAGCCACGCCTGGAGCGAGCCGCGCGTCGCGTCGAAGCGGCCGCGGGCGAGCCACGCGGAGAGGAAGGCCTGCTGCGCGACGTCCTCGGCCTCGTCGCCCGCGAGCGACCGCGCGACACGGCGCACGAGCGGCCCGTGCCGCCGCACCACCTCGGCGAACGCGCCCTGGTCCTCGGCGCGCATGAGCTCGGCGTCGCACAGGACCGCGGGGGTGCGGGGCGTCGAGGGCATGCTTCGGTTCTACCACCTCGCAAGCGCCAAAGTGCCAGAAGTACCGGAGTCGCTTACAAAACGACATCGGATCCGATGGCGGCCGGGCGTTCGAACGCGTACGCTCGGAAAATGGGCATGCGCGCGACGACCCTCCGCTTCAGCGAGGACCTGTGGGTGCTCGTCGAGCGCGAGGCCGGCCTGCAGGGCATCTCCGCGGCGCAGTTCGTCCGCGACGCCGCGCTCCTGCGAGCCGCGGCGCTGATGGGCGCGCGGGGCGAGGAGGACGCGATCCGCGACGTCGAGGCCGTGGCCCGCGGCGGCCTGCGCCCCACGCCGGAGCCCGCGCCCGCCGACCCGCCCGAGCCCGTGCTGTCCGGCCCGGAGCGCCTGGCGCTCCTCGTGCGCACGGGGCTCATGGAGGGGGAGCGGGACGCCGTGCTCGACGGCATCGCCGGTGCCGCCCGCCGCGTGGTCCGAGTCCCCGTCGCGCTCGTCTCGCTCGTCGACCACGAGCGCCAGGTCTTCGCCTGCGCGCTCGGGCTGCCCGAGCCGTGGGCGACCACGCGCGAGACCGCGCTCTCGCACTCCTTCTGCCGCCACGCCGTCGTGCGTCGGGCCGCGCTCGTCGTCGAGGACGCCCGGCGCCATCCGGACCTGCGGCACAACCTCGCGATCCGGGACCTCGGCGTCGTCGCCTACCTCGGCATCCCGCTGGCCACCTCCGACGGCACCGTGCTCGGGACGCTCTGCGTCATCGACCACGAGGCGCGCCGCTGGACGGCGCAGGAGGTCGAGCTGGTCTCGGATCTCGCGACGGCCGCCGCCGCCCACCTGGAGCGGCGGATCGCGCTCGCGGCCTGAGTGGCAACGCGCCACTATGGCGTTGCACACCGACCGGGTCGGGTTCCGGGGCTGGTCGGAGGCGACCCCGCATGACAGTGTCAGGCTGTGGTCGCACGACGCGACCCCTGGCGACACGCACACGGTCGGAGGAGCACCCATTGCCGCAGGACGCCGCCATCACCGGGCCCGGGTCGCCCCGGCTCACCCACGCCGACCAGCTGCCGAAGCTGCGGGGCCGCAGGCTCTTCCTCGTCTGGGAGGTCGTCGAGGACGAGGCGGGCCGCTGGGTCGAGGTCCGCAAGCGCCGCACGCTCGTGTGGCGCGAGCCCGTCGTCCCGGACGGGATCGGCCGCTTCGAGGCGATCGTCGCGCTGCTGCACGAGCGCTACGGGGACCGGCTCACCGCGCTCGAGCCGACGCACGACAGCTTCGTCCTGCTCTGCGCCGAGGACGAGGACTGCGCGGCGCGCATCAGCGCGGCGAACGCGCGGCTGACCTCGCGCTGAGGCGTCGGCGCGGGCGCCCGTAGCCTCCCGCCATGCGCCCCGCCACTCGCCGCCTCTCCGCGCTCGTCAACCGCACCGACGCGCGGAACGGCGTCCCCTTCACCGCCCCGCTCGCGATGACGCCGCGGGTCGGCGAGCGCTGGGCCTCCTGGGTGCACTACGGCGTGATGATCCCCGGGCTGGCCGACCCCGAGCGCTGGTTCGGGGTCATGGCGATCCTCGGCACCGCGGGGGCACCCTGCTTCGACAACGACCCATGGATCCGGACCACGCCCCGTGACACGGCCTACGTCGTCGCGGGCACCGCCACGACCGGGAGCGCGGCGTTCCGCGCCTACTCCATGGACGGGGAGTGCGACCTGCGCGCGGACGGCTCCCGGCTCGCGTTCGGTGGGGACGACCTCGTGCTGGCCCAGGAGGAGGGCCCCGGCCTGCGCCGCGTGCACGTCACGCGGGACGGGGTGGATCTCGAGCTGGAGGTCGGGCGGGAGGTCGCGTGGTTCAGCCACGTCCCCGGCGTCTACGACCACGTGAGCCTCCTGGCGCGCGTGCGCGGGCGGGTCGGCGGGCTGGACGTCGACACGCTCGGCACGTGGGAGTACGCCTGGGGCGCGGGCCCGTACAGCATCGCGCGGAAGGGGGTCCCGGCGTGGGCGAAGGCGCCGCTCAAGGCGTTCACCTACCAGGTGCTGAACCTGGACGCGGGCCGGCAGCTCCTGCTGACCGTCGCGGGCCCGCGGTTCGGGACGCACCTGCACGAGGGCGCCTGGGAGCGCGGGGTCGGCGACCCGGGGCGGATGCTCCGCGACGTGGCCCTCACGATCTCCGAGGACCGCGCAGCGCCGCTCGTCACCCCCGACGGGCGGACGATGCGCATGCCCGCCCGGTGGAGGTGGACGGTGCGCGACGACGGGGGCGCGGTGCGGACGGCGCTCGCGTGCACCGCGGGCGACGACTGGACCTACGGCCTCGGGGCGGGGTGGGTCGGGAGCTTCACCTTCGCGGGGACGCACGCGGGGCGCGAGGTCGGCGGGCGCGCCTACGTGGAGTGGGTCGAGGTCTAGGGTCGCCGGGTGGATTCCCAGCCGACCGGCCGCCGCTCCGACCTCGTGCACGCACGCCTGCGGGCCGACGTGCTCGAGGGCCGGCTCGCCCCGGGGGAGGCCGTGCCCTCCGAGCGTGCGCTCGCCGAGGAGCTCGGGGTGAACCGCCACGCCGTCCGCGAGGCGCTCAAGCGCCTGGAGCAGGCCGGGCTCGTGCGCATCACGCAGGGTGGCGCGACCCGGGTGCAGGACTGGCGGGAGAGCGCGGGGCTCGAGGTGCTCCTGGACCTCGTCGCGAGCCCGGACGGCCCGCCCCCTGAGCTCGCTCGGGCGGTGCTCGAGATGCGGGAGAGCATCGGCGTGGACGCGGCCCGCCGCTGCGCGGCGCGCGCGGACGACGCGCAGCGGGCGCAGGTCGCGGCGCTCGCGGAGGACGCGGCGGCCGCGATCGAGGCCGCACGAGCGGTGAGATCCGGATCAGCCTCAGGGGCCGGGGCCGATCCGGATCCCAGCGCCGTGGACGGCACGGTGGACGAGGCCTACGCGGTGCTCTGGCGCGCGGTGGTCGGCGGCGCGCAGAACCTCGCCTACCAGCTCGCGCTCACCTCGCTGGTCGGCGCGCTCGACGCCCACCCGGAGGTCGCCGCGGTCACGCGGCCGGAGGACGCGGCGGGCGTCCGTGCCCTCGGCGCGGCGGTCGCCCGCGGCGCGGTGGACGAGGCGGGGGCGGTCGCCCACCGCCTGCTCGAACCGGA
>JAOPZO010000079.1 GCA_025964065.1 Solirubrobacterales bacterium
TCGAGCGCTCGCGCCCGCCGCTCCTGGCCGAGGACGCGGCGAGCACGGCCTCCGCGTTCCTCGTCGCGCCGTCGGCGTTCGCGGCGGCGCTCGGCGCGCTCCGGAACAGGGGGCTCGGCGACCCCCGCTCGCTGCGCGGCACCGGGAACCGCGTCGACGCGCGTCCTGTGGCCCCGGAGGGGCGGCCGCGGGCCGGGCGCGCACTCCCGTCGGCCGGATCGACCACCTGACGCTGCAGTCCGTGGACGGGCGCTCGGCCTGGCCTGCGGTCCGACGGCAGGAGCTTCCGAGCGGTCGCGCGCGGGCGCATCCGGAGCCGCCGAGGGCTCACGCCGGGCCACCACTCGTGAACGGGCTCGACGTGCGAGCCCGCTGACGCTCGGTCGCGAGCGCGGCGCGGGCGAGGGCGAGGGCGAGGGCGCGGGCGAGGGCGAGGGCGAGGGCGCGGCGGAGCACGCCACGAGGCGCCCACCCTCGCCCGTGCGAACAGCCGGCGTGGAACGGGGGGCGAGAAGCAACGTCCCACGCCCGCTGTCGGCGGGACGAGCAGCCGGCGTCGAACGTGGGGCGAGAAGCAACGTCCCACGCCCGCTGTCGAGGGGACGAACAGCCGGCGTCGAACTTGGGGCGAGAAGCGTCGTTCCACGCCCGCCGAACGACGCCCCGCCCCGCGGCCCGGGAATAGCCTCCGGGCGTGCCTCCTCGCCCGTCTCGCAAGCAGTACGACGCCGTCATCGTCGGCGGCGGCCACAACGGCCTCGTCGCCGCGACCTACCTCGCGCGCGCCGGCCGCTCCGTGCTCGTCTTGGAGCGCGCGCCCGGTACGGGCGGCGCGGCGGTCAGCACCCGCGCGTTCCCGGGGGTCGACGCTCGGCTGTCCCGTTACTCCTATCTCGTCTCGCTGCTCCCCCACGCGATCGTCCGCGACCTCGGCCTGCGCTTCGCGACCCGCCGGCGCACGATCTCCTCCTACACGCCGCACGGGGCGGGCGGGCTGCTCATCGACGTGGCGAACCCCGCCCGCACCCAGGCGGCGATGCACGCGCTCACGGGCTCGGACGCCGAGTTCACGGCCTGGGAGGCCTTCTACGCGAGCACGGAGCGCCTGGGCGGCGCGCTCTTCGACACGCTCACCGAGCCGCTGCGCGCGAGGGACGAGCTGCAGGCGCGGGTGGGCGACGACGTCGCCTGGGAGGCGTTCGTGGAGCGGCCGCTCGGAGAGGTCGTCGAGGCGACGTTCGCGGACGACCTCGTGCGCGGCGTCGTCCTCACCGACGCGCTCATCGGGACCTTCGCGGGCGCCCACGATGCCTCGCTCCTGCAGAACCGCTGCTTCCTCTACCACGTGATCGGCAACGGCACGGGCGACTGGGACGTGCCCGTCGGCGGGATGGGCGCCCTGACCGACGCGCTCGCCGCGGCCGCGCGCGCGGCCGGCGCCGAGATCGTGTGCGACGCCGGAGTCACCGCGATCGCGACGGACGGCCAGCGCGCGGAGGTCTCGGGCGAGGGCTTCGCGGTCGGCGCGCGGCACGTGCTCGCGAACGTCGCCCCCGCGGTCCTTGCGCGGCTGCTCGGGGAGGAGCCGGAGGGCCCGGCCCCCGAGGGTGCGCAGCTCAAGGTGAACATGCTGCTCGAGCGGCTCCCGCGGCTCCGGGATGCGGCGGTCGACCCGCGCGAGGCGTTCGCGGGCACCTTCCACGTGGCCGAGGGGTACGCGGCGCTCGAGCGCGCCCGTGCGGAGGCCGCGGCCGGGAGCATCCCGAGCGCGCCGCCGTCGGAGCTCTACTGCCACTCGCTCACCGACCCGTCGATCCTCGGGCCGGACCTGCAGGCCAGCGGCCACCAGACCCTGACGCTCTTCGGGCTCCACATGCCCGCCCGGCTCTTCGCGGAGGACCCGGCGGGCGCGCGGGAGCAGGCGCTCGCCGCGACCCTCGCGACGCTCGACGAGCACCTCGCCGAGCCCCTCGAGGGCTGCCTGGCCCGCGACGCGGACGGCCGGCCGTGCCTGGAGGCGTCGAGTCCCGTCGACCTGGAGGCCGCGCTCGGGCTCCCGGCCGGCCACATCTTCCACCGCGACCTGCGCTGGCCCTGGGCCGCCGATGCCGCCGCGGTCGGCACGTGGGGCGTTGAGACCCGCCACGAGAACGTCCTGGTCTGCGGCGCGGGCGCGCAGCGCGGCGGCGGCGTCTCGGGCATCCCGGGCCACAACGCGGCGCAGGCCGTGCTGCAGCGAGGTGGCTGAGGTCCACACCCAGGGGTGCTGGGCCGGGGCCGGGCGCGGCGGGAGGGTTTCTCCCATGAAGACCGCAACCGCACTGAGCACCCTGCTCGCCGCCTCCGCCCTCTCCACCGGCGCCGCCATCGGCGCGAACGGCGACACGACCGCCACGATCGGGATGCCGAAGTACCTGACCGCCGGCGCGACGGCCCCGTTCGACGCGGCGGGCGTCCCCGGCATCAGGCGGGGCAGGCCGATCCCGGAGGACTGGCTCCTCGTGGGCCGTGCAGTGACCGTCGAGTCCGGCACGGGCGCGGCGGGCGCCGCCGTCCGCCTGGCCTGCCCGGGCTCGAAGACCCTTCGGACCCTCGGCGGGACCGGCAACGCCGGCCTGCACATCGACCGTCCGTACCTCAGGCGTCAGGCCACGAACGTCATGAGCTTCGGCCGCCGGGGCGGGAGCGCCTCCGGCACGCTCTACGGCGTCTGCCGCTAGGAGCGGCCCGGAACGCACCGCGGCCCGGTCGAAGACCGGGCCGCGGGCACTGCGAAGCTCTCGTGTGAGAGCGGGTGCTGACTAGAGCGGCTGGACGTTCGCCGCGGCCGGGCCCTTGGGGCCCTGCTCCGCGTCGTACGAGACCTTGGCGCCCTCGGCGAGCGACTTGTAGCCGTCACCGAGGATCGCGGAGTGGTGGACGAAGAGGTCCTTGCCGGCCTCGTCGGGTGTGATGAACCCGAAGCCCTTTTCGTCGCTGAACCACTTCACGGTACCTGTTGCCATGTTTCCTCCTAAAGGAACGGCGTGCTGCCGAGCTCCTTCAAAAGGGCACCCGACCTGAACGCGGTGAGAATAGCGTCTGTGTCCATCCCGTGCGCGAACAATTTGTTCCGGGGGATAGCCGGAGTGCGAGCGGCGGGTGGCAAAGCTACCCTCGCCGTCCATGACCGAGGTCACCGAAGCGGACATCCAGCCCACGGCGAACGAGAAGCTGGATCGCTTCCTGACGGGCACCGTGACCGTGGTCCCGTTCCTCGCGCTGATCCTCGTCGGGATCCAGGCCTGGAACCGGACGCTGCACGTCTCGGACCTCATCGTGTTCCTGATCATGTACGTCGGCACGGGCCTCGGCATCACGATCGGCTTCCACCGGATGCTCACCCACCGGTCCTTCGAGACGAGCAAGCCGGTGAAGGCGGCGTTCGCGATCCTGGGCTCCGCCGCGATCGAGGGGCCCGTCGTCTCCTGGGTCGCCGACCACCGCAAGCACCACGCCTTCACGGACCGCGAGGGCGACCCGCACAGCCCGCACGTCGACCACGGCCACGGCCTGAAGGGGATCCTCAAGGGCCTCTTCCACGCGCACGTCGGCTGGCTCTTCGTGCACACGCAGCGCGCGTCGAAGGAGCGCTACGCGAAGGACCTCATCGACGACCCGGTCATCTCGTGGGTCAACCGCTGGTTCTTCGGCTGGGTGCTCCTCGGGCTCCTCGTGCCGTTCCTGCTCGGCTGGGCCATCGGCGGCTCGCTGCAGCTCGGCCTGACCGGCCTGCTCTGGGGCGGCGCCGTGCGGATGCTCGTGCTGCACCACGTGACGTACTCGATCAACTCCCTCTGCCACGTGTTCGGCTCCCGCCGCTTCGAGACCGACGACCACTCGCGCAACCTCACCTGGCTCTTCCCGCTGGCCTTCGGCGAGAACTTCCACAACAACCATCACGCGTTCCCCACCTCGGCCCGCCACGGTCTCGGCCCGCGGCAGTTCGACTCGAGCGCCGCGGTCATCGGGCTGATGGAGAAGGTCGGCCTCGTGTGGGACGTCAAGCGCCCGAGCGAGGCGCAGCAGGCCCGGAAGCTGATCCCGACGGGCTAGGAGCCGTCGGCGGCCTTCGCGGCCGCGGCCTGGCGCTGGGCGAAGCGCAGCCGCTCCAGCGTCTCGTTCGCGTGGCGCTCCAGCTGGCGCATCCGCTCCGCGCTCGTGGCGCGGCCCCCGTATGCCTTGGCCCGGTACAGGTCGAGCTTCTCCCGCGCGTAGCGGGCGTCGGCCTTCAGCGCCGCGAACTCGTCATCGTCGGCCATGCCGCGAGCGTAGTCCCTGGAGATGCCCGAGGGCGACACGATCCACCGCCTCGCCCGCGACCTCGCGGGGCAGCCGCTGGCGGTCCCCTCCCCGCAGGGCCGGGCCGTCGAGACGGCGCGCGCCCTGGACGGCGGGAGCATCCGCAAGGGGGACGCGTTCGGGAAGCACCTCCTACCGCTGGGACATCGGGCGACACGCTGCACGTGCACCTCGGGCTGTACGGGAGGTTCCGGAAGCTCAGCACGCCCGCGCCGGAGCCGCGACGGCGATCCCGGGCGCTTCGCCGCGAGCCTCCGCCGCCGGCGCGTCACGCGGCC
>JAOPZO010000126.1 GCA_025964065.1 Solirubrobacterales bacterium
GGGCCGTGCGGCGCGCGGCGGCGAAGGCCGCGGCGACGCCGGCGCCTTAGCCAGCGTCGCGAGAGGGCCGATGTGGAGCGAGGGGCCCCGCATCGGCCCCCTCGGCGACCCGCCGCCTCGCCCGCGCTACTCCGCCTGACGGCCGAGCGAGGCGACGAAGCGGTCGATCCGCCGGCGCTCCTCCTCGGCGAGCGGGCCGTTGGCCTCGACGAGCAGCGTCATCGGGCCGCGGCGCACCGCCCACTCGCGTGCGACGGTGCCGAACGACGCGCCGATCCACAGGAGCGGCATGTGCTCCGCCCAGCGCATCACGGTCGCCTCCTGCTCCTCGGGGTTCGCCTCGCGACGGAAGAGCCGGACCGTGTTGATGTCGAGCGCCCGCGCCACCGCGTCGACGGCGTCGAGGCCGCTCGCGTCGGGCAGCAGCGCGACGTTGCCCTCGCGGAGGAGCTGGGAGGGCCAGTCGGGCGGCGCGCTCGCGAGCACTCCGGGCGGGCAGGCCATGCGGAAGAGGGGGGCGTCCATCGCGGCGGCAGGCTACCGGGCGGCCGGGGAGCCACCGCGCCCGGGGGTACTGTTGGGCTCATGGAGGCCGCGACCCCACGCCCCATCGACGGCGCCCGGGCCACGGCGATCGTCGACGCGATGCGGCTCTCCGTCGCGCGGCGCGGGGTGGCCGCCTCGACCTTCGAGCACGTCGCGGGCGCGGCGGGCGTCTCCCGGGGGCTCCTCCACTACTACTTCGGGACGAAGGAGCGGCTGCTCGCCGAGGTCGTCCGCCGCGACTGCGACCTGCGCATGGCGCTCCTCGACGAGCAGCTCGCCGGCGCCTCGAGCGCCGAGGACTTCGTCGGGCTGCTGCGGGTGACGCTCGAGGAGCTCGTCCGCGAGGACCCCGACTTCATCACGGTCGTCTTCGAGCTCTTCCTCCTCTCGCGCCGCAACGAGGAGGTCGCGGTCGAGTTCGCGGAGCTCATGCGCCGCACGCGCGAGGCGGTCGCGGCGATCCTCGCCCGCAAGTCCGCGGAGGGCGTCCTCGTCCTGCGGGCCGAGCCCGACGCGGTCGGGGAGGTCCTCTTCGGGCTCGCCGACGGCCTCGCGCTGCGGATGCTCGGCGAGCCCGACCGCGACTGGGGCCCGACGATCGCCTCCGCGCTCGATGCGGTCCGCGCGCTGCTGACCGACTCCTAGCGGCGCACGACCTCGCAGTTCCGCGTGCGGTCGCCCTTGCCGATGATCGCCGTGTCCCGGCCGGAGCCGCAGTCCACGAGCTCGCCCGACACGCCCGTGCCGGGCGAGAGCGTGTCGTCGCCCGGGCCCCCGAAGAGCGCATCGCGGTGGAAGCCGCCGGCGATCGTGTCGTTCCCCTCGCCGCCGTAGATCGTGTCGGTGCCGCGGTCGCCCGTGATGCGGTCGTTCCCGCCGTCACCCCGGAGGACGTCGTTGCCGCGCCGCCCGGCGATCGTGTCGTCGCCGCCCCGGCCCGAGATGCGGTCGGCGCCCGTGGAGCCGTCGAGCACGTCGGCGCCCTGGGAGCCCGTGCAGGTGCCGCCGCCGCCGCACTTCGCGCCCGCCGGCGCCGCCTCGACGAGCACCCGCTCGCAGTTCGTCGTGCGGCCGCGATCGGCACGGGTGCTCCCGTACGCCGTGTCGTTCCCGGGCCCGCAGTCGATCGTGTCCTTGCCCGTGCCGCCGTAGATGCGGTCGTCGCCGGCGCCGCCGAACAGCACGTCGTTGCCGCGCCCGCCGCGGAGCTCGTCGTCCCCGCCGCCGCCGAGCAGCCGGTCGTCCCCGAAGCCGAGCTCGACGACCCGGTCGTCGCCCGGGCCGCCGTCGGCGACGTCGTCCCCGTCCCCGCCGTCGACCGTGTCCTGGCCGGGGCCCCCGTCGAGCCGATCGTTCCCGGTCCCGCCGTCGAGCGTGTCGTCGCCGCCCTCGCCGCGGAGCACGTCGTTGCCGCCCTCGCCCGAGAGCTTGTCGGCGCGCTCCGTGCCGCCGAGCGTGTCGGGCCCGGCCGTCCCCGCCCAGGCGAACGGCACCACGACCGCGACGAGCAGCAGGCAGAGCAGGAGGGCAGGGGTCCGCGGGCGCATGGCGGTCATCCTGGCCCCAACCCGGGCCACGGGCAAGGGGTGCGGCGTGGCGCGTGCGCGCGCCCCCGCGGCCTATGGTGCGCCGGCGCGGCCCGCCGGGTCCGTCGCCGACCCGTCCTGAGGAGCACCATGCGCCGCCCGTCCGCCGCCACCGCCATCGCCCTGCTCGCCCTCTTCGTCGCCCTCGGAGGCCCCGCCCAGGCGCAGCGCCTGATCAGCGGCAGCACGATCCGGCCCGGCACGATCACCTCCAAGCAGGTGAAGGCCCGCTCGCTGTCGGTGAGCGACCTGACGCTCGCCTCGAGCCGCGTGCTGCAGCGCACGCCGCCGTCGTCCGTCGCCGCGGCGGAGGTCCGTGACGGCAGCCTCGGCGCCCGCGACCTCGCCACGGACTCCGTCTTCGCCGACGAGCTCGCCCCGAGCGCCGTGGGCGGCGACGACGTCGTCACCGACGGCATCGGCGCCCGCGCGCTGGCCGAGGGCGCGGTCCGCGCGGAGGAGCTCGCGGACGGCGAGGTCGCCTCGGCCGAGGTGCGTGACGGGGTGCTCACGGGCGCGGACGTCGGGCGCTTCTCGGGCCGGCTCACCGGGCTCGACTTCGGGGTCCTCGACACGGGTCGCTGCGCGACGCGCACGACGGCGCCGGTCTTCGCCATCCGGGCGGGGGAGGACCTGCGCGACGACGCGATCGTCCTCACGCCCGCCCCGACCTTCCCGCGCGCGGGCCTCGCCGTCAGCGCCCAGGCCGCCGGGGTGGCCCAGGTCTCCGTCACGGTCTGCAACGTCGCGGGGCCCGCCGCCCTCGCGCTCGGCGTGCAGGCCTTCGCGTTCGTGTCCTTCGAGGCGGGGAGCTAGGCGGGCGCGGCGAGCTTCGGTGAGGTCCACGGCGCGGCGAGCCGCGCGACGAGGTGCCCGAGCAGCTCGTCCTTGTGGATGCGCTCCTGCGCGAGCGAGTCGCGCTCGCGGACGGTGACCGTGCCGTCCTCGAGCGACTGGTGGTCGACCGTGACGCAGTACGGGGTGCCGATCTCGTCCTGGCGGCGGTAGCGCTTGCCGATCGCGCCGCCGTCGTCGTACTCGGCCTGGAGCGTCCCGCGGAGGCCTTGGAAGAGCTCGCGCGCGAGCTCCGGATGGCCGTCCTTGCGCAGCAGGGGGAACACGGCGACCTTGATCGGCGCGAGGCGCGGGTGGAGCTTCAGCACGGTGCGCTTCTCGCCGTTGACCTCCTCCTCGTCGTAGGCGTCGGCGAGGAACGCGAGCATCGCGCGGTCGGCGCCCGCCGCGGGCTCGATGACGTGCGGGACGTAGCGCTCGCCCGTCGGCTGGTCGAAGTACTCGAGCTTCTCGCCGGACGCGGCGGCGTGCGCGGAGAGGTCGAAGTCGCCGCGGTTCGCGATGCCCTCGAGCTCCGACCAGCCCATCGGGAACAGGTACTCGACGTCGGCGGTGCCGCTCGAGTAGTGCGAGAGCTCGTCCGGGTCGTGCTCGCGGAGGCGCAGGTGGTCGGGGCGGATGCCGAGCCGCTGGTACCAGTCGAAGCGCTCGGCCTTCCAGCTGGCGTACCACTCCGGCGCCTCGGCGGGCGGGACGAAGAACTCCATCTCCATCTGCTCGAACTCGCGCATGCGGAAGACGAAGTTCTTCGTCGTGATCTCGTTGCGGAAGGACTTGCCGACCTGCGCGATGCCGAACGGCGGCTTCTGGCGCGAGGACTGCAGGACGTTCTTGAAGTTGATGAAGATCCCCTGTGCGGTCTCCGGGCGCAGGTAGGCGACGGAGCCCGTCTCCTCGACGGCGCCGATCGTCGTCTTCAGCATGAGGTTGAAGTCGCGTGCGGGGGTGAGGTCGCAGTCCGGGCCCTCGCCGGGGAGCTTCGAGGGCTTCCTGGGGCACTCGAGGCCGACCGCGCGCTCCTCGAGGTGGTCGGCCCGGAAGCGCGCCTTGCACGTGCGGCAGTCCACGAGCGGGTCCGTGAAGCCGGCGAGGTGGCCCGAGGCCTCCCACACGCGCGGGTGCTGGATGATCGCCGAGTCGAGCGCCACGACGTCGTCGCGCTCGGAGAGCATCGCGCGCCACCACTCGTTCTTGACGTTCGTCTTGAGCAGGACGCCGTAGTGCCCGTAGTCGTAGGCCGCGCTCATGCCGCCGTAGATGTCGCTCGAGGCGAAGACGAACCCCCGCCGCTTGCAGAGGGCGACGATCTTGTCCATGGTCACTGCGTCTTCGGCCATGGCGGCAGCCTATCGGCGACCCTCGCCTTGGCACTCGTCGGTTGAGAGTGCCAACCGCCCTGGGCTAGACTGCCCGGCGTATGCCGATCTATGAGTACCGACGCCCCGACGGCACCACGTTCGACGTGATGCAGAGCTTCTCCGACGCGACGCTCACGCACGATCCGGAGACGGGCGTCCCCGTGACGAAGGTCTTCCACGCACCCGCGATCCACTTCAAGGGCAAGGGCTTCCACAACACGGACTACGGGACGCGCACCCGCAACCGCGAGCTCGAGAAGTCCGCCGAGAGCGGCGCGAACGACCACTCCGAGAAGCAGCAGGAGAAGCGCGACAAGGCGGCGGCCGACACGGGCTCGTCCTCGTCGTCCTCGTCCGACTCCGGCTCGAGCTCCTCGAGCGCCTCCTCGGACCCCAAGCCCACCGCCGCGAAGGCGGACAAGCCGGCGCCGAAGAAGGACGCGCCGAAGACCTGAGGTCCCGCGGGCCCGCGCGGCCCGGCTCCGGCGTGCCAGCGCCTTCAGGCCGCGCACATCACCGTCTCCCGCCGGGAATGCGAGGGGCCGCCGCCGCGGGCGGCGGCCCTGAGGACGGTGGGGACCCGCTGGCCGGCGCGCGCCGGGGCCATCCGGGTTCGCGCCCGCCCGGCGCTCCCCGTCCGAACTACTCGCGCAGGAACCGCGAAGCCGCGCGCTGCCGGGCCTCGGGGCTGACGGTGAGCGCCTGGCCGCCGTCCGGGAGCGTCTCGCCGCCCGTCGGGCGCAGGATGCGCGTGGGCGGCGTGCCGCTCGTCGCCAGGCCCGCGAAGAGCCCGAGGAGCGTCGGGCCACCCATGTCCGAGCGAAGCGACTTCGGCGCCGCCCAGGAGATGAACGGCAGCCGCACGAACGCGCCGGGGGAGATGAGACGGCCCTTCATCGCCGAGAAGAGCTTCTGCTGACGGCGGGCGCGCGTGAGGTCCGACTCGCGGGGGTTGCAGTCGTTCTTCCGGGTCCGGGCGAGCGCGAGCGCCTGCTTGCCGTCGATCCGCGTCGTCCCGCTCTTCAGCCGCAGCGTGTAGCCCCCGTTCTTGAAGCCGCCGTTGATGCGGCTCACGACGCACCCGCCCGTGTAGTCGATGCCGCCCATGGCGTCGATGAGGTCCGGGAAGTTCGAGAAGCTGACCTCGACGACGTGGTCCACGCTGATCCCGAGGTTCGCCTGGATCGTCTCGGCCATGAGCGACGCGCCGCCGAACGCGAACGCCGCGTTGACCTTGCTGCGCCCGCGGCCCGGGATGTCGAAGACCGTGTCGCGCGGGATGGAGAGCCGGGCGGAGTGGCCGCCGCCCACCCGCATCAGGAGGATGGAGTCCGCCCGGGCCGCGTCGCCCTTCGCCCCGGGCTCCTTCGAGGAGGCCGCGCGCTTGTCCGAGCCGAGGACGAGGACCGTCGTGGCGCTGAACGGCGGGAAGCCCGTGGAGGCGAGGCCCTCGCCGACGTCGTCGCGGTGCACGAAGGCGGAGACGAGGAAGACGACGCCGCTCAGGACCACCCAGGCGAGCGCGGCGAGCAGCACGCGCCCGAGGA
>JAOPZO010000139.1 GCA_025964065.1 Solirubrobacterales bacterium
GCTCGCCATGGCCGGCGCGGCGGCGGCGACCGCGCCCAGGGCGAGCAGCGCGGTCGTGGCACGGCGGATGCGGGGTGTGGGCACTACGTGGACCTCCGTGTAGATGGGGCTTCCTCTGCGCGCCCCAACTCCCGGAGCGACGCGCAGTTGCGATGCGGCACGGTGACACCGCGAACGCGCGATCCCCGCGCGTTCGGGGTAGCGTGTCGCCCGCTCCCATGAAGATCATCTATACGCACACCGACGAGGCGCCGGCACTGGCCACGCACTCGCTCCTGCCCATCGTCGAGGCCTTCGCCAAGGCGGCCGGAGTCGAGGTCGAGACCCGCGACATCTCCCTCGCGGGCCGGATCCTCTCGCAGTTCCCGGAGGCGCTTCCCGAGGAGCAGCGCGTGCCCGACGCGCTCACCGAGCTCGGGGAGCTCGCCAGGACGCCCGAGGCGAACATCATCAAGCTGCCGAACGTCAGCGCCTCCGGCCCGCAGCTCAAGGCCGCGATCAAGGAGCTGCAGGGGCAGGGCTTCGCGCTCCCGGACTTCCCGGACGACCCGCGAACCGACGAGGAGCGCGACGTCCGGGCCCGCTACGGCCGCGTGCAGGGCTCCGCCGTGAACCCCGTGCTGCGCGAGGGCAACTCGGACCGCCGCGCCCCCGCGTCGGTCAAGGCGTTCGCGCAGGCCCACCCGCACTCCATGGGCGCCTGGTCGAAGGACACCAAGTCGCACGTCGCCACGATGAGCCAGGGCGACTTCCGCGACACGGAGACCTCCACCACGGTGCAGGCCGAGGGCGCGGTGCGCATCGAGCACGTCGCCGCCGACGGCACCACGACGGTGCTGAAGGAGTCCGTGCCGGTCCTCGAGGGCGAGGTCATCGACGGCAGCGTCATGCGCCGCGAGGCGCTGCAGGCCTTCCTGGCCGAGCAGGTCGCGGACGCGCAGGTGCAGGGGGTCCTGTTCTCCGTGCACCTGAAGGCCACGATGATGAAGGTCTCGGACCCGATCCTCTTCGGCCACGCGGTCCGCGCCGTCGTCGGCGACATCTTCGACGACGTCCCGGACGTGGACCCGGACAACGGCCTCGCGACGCTCCTGAGCGCGCACCCGGAGAAGCAGGAGGCCGTCGACGCGGCGCTCGCGAGCGGCCCGTCGATCGCGATGGTCGACTCGGACAAGGGCATCACGAACCTCCACGTCCCGAGCGACGTGATCATCGACGCCTCCATGCCGGCGGCGTTCCGGTCCTCGGGCCGGATGTGGAACGCGGCGGGCGAGCTGCAGGACACGAAGTTCGTCATCCCGGACCACTCCTACGCAGCGCTCTACGACGAGACGGTCAAGCACTGCAGGGAGCACGGCGCCTTCGACCCGGCGACGATGGGCACGACGCCGAACGTCGGCCTCATGGCGCAGAAGGCCGAGGAGTACGGCTCGCACGACAAGACCTTCGAGGTCGAGTCCGCCGGCGTCATCCGCGTCGTCGACGGCGACGGGACGACGCTCCTCGAGCACGAGGTCGCCGAGGGCGACGTGTGGCGCATGTGCCAGGCGAAGGACGCCCCGATCCAGGACTGGATCCGCCTCGCGGTCGACCGCGCCCGGGCCACGGGCGCGCCCGCCGTCTTCTGGCTCGACGAGACCCGCGCGCACGACGCCGAGCTGCTGAAGAAGGTCCGCCCGGCGCTGGAGGCGCTCGACACGGACGGGCTCGAGATCCAGGTCATGGACGTGGCGGAGGCCACGCGCTTCACGCTCGAGCGCGCCCGCCGCGGCGAGGACACGATCTCCGTCACGGGCAACGTCCTGCGAGACTACCTGACCGACCTGTTCCCGATCCTCGAGCTCGGCACGAGCGCGAAGATGCTCTCGATCGTCCCGCTCATGAACGGCGGCGGCCTCTTCGAGACGGGCGCGGGCGGCTCGGCGCCGAAGCACGTTCAGCAGTTCGAGCGCGAGAACCACCTGCGCTGGGACTCCCTCGGGGAGTTCCTCGCGCTCGCGGTCTCGCTCGAGTTCCTCGCGGACAAGACCGACAACCCGCGCGCACGGCTGCTCGGGCAGACGCTCGACCGCGCGACGGGCACGCTGCTCGAGGAGGGGCGCTCGCCGTCCCGCAAGGTCGGGGAGCTCGACAACCGCGGCTCCCACTTCTACCTCGCGCTGCACTGGGCGCAGGAGCTCGCGAAGCAGGACGAGGACGCCGACCTCGCGGCGCGCTTCGCGCCGCTCGCGGAGCGGCTCGCCGCCGACGAGGCGACGATCGTCGAGGAGCTGAACGCGGTGCAGGGCGCGCCCGTGGACCTCGGGGGCTACTACCGGCCGGATCCGGCGAAGGCCGAGGCCGCGATGCGGCCGAGCGCGACGCTCAACGCGGCGATCGCGGCGGCTTGACCGGCGGGTCTCGCGGGCGGGCGGACGCCCGCCCGCGAGGCTCACCGGTAGGTTTGACCGCATGTCCAAGATCGTCACTGTCACAGGCGCCGCGGGCGCCATCGGGTACGCCTCCCTCTTCCGGATCGCCTCGGGCCAGCTCCTCGGGCCGGACGAGAAGGTCAAGCTGGTCCTGCTCGAGATCGAGCCGGCCCTCAAGGCTGCGGAGGGCACCGCGATGGAGCTCGCCGACTGCGCGTTCCCGCTGCTCGAGTCCGTCGAGATCACCTCCGACGCCAAGCGGGCCTTCGACGGCTGCAACGTCGGCCTGCTCATCGGTGCGCGCCCGCGCACGAAGGGCATGGAGCGTGCCGACCTGCTCGAGGCCAACGGCGCGATCTTCAAGCCGCAGGGCGAGGCCATCAACGCCGGCGCGGCGGACGACATCAATGTGCTCGTCGTCGGCAACCCGGCGAACACGAACGCGCTCATCACGGCGGCCAACGCGCCCGACGTGCCGAAGGAGCGCTTCACCGCGATGACGCGCCTCGACCAGAACCGCGCGTACTCCATGCTCGCGACGAAGCTCGGCGTCACCGTCTCGGACATCGAGGACCTCGTCGTCTGGGGCAACCACTCCCCGACGATGTTCCCGGACCTCTTCAACGCGAAGGTGAACGGGAAGGCCGCCGCCGACGCCGTGGGTGACATGGCCTGGTACGAGAACGAGTACCTCCCGAAGGTCGGCAAGCGTGGCGCCGCGATCATCGAGGCGCGTGGCGCCTCGAGCGCCGCGTCCGCCGCCAACGCGGCCATCGACCACATCCACGACTGGGTGCTCGGCGCCGAGGGCCTCGTCTCCATGGCCATCCCGTCCGACGGCTCCTACGGCGTGGAGGAGGGCATCGTCTCCTCCTTCCCCGTGCGCGTCACGGGCGACGGCAGCTACACGATCGAGCAGGGCCTCGAGGTCGGCGAGTTCGCGCAGTCGAAGATCGACATCACCGTCAACGAGCTCAAGGAGGAGCGCGACGCGGTCAAGGGCCTCGGCCTGATCGGCTAGCGCCCCGCGCGAGCGTCGCTCGCGCCGCGACCCCGCGGCCCCGCGGCCCCGTGACAGCGGGACAGCGGGACAGCGGGCGTGGAACGTGGCGCGAGGGGCCCGGTTCCACGCCGGCTGTGCGGGGGCGTGACAGCGGGCGTGGAACGTGGCCCCTGGGGCCCGGTTCCACGCCGGCTGTGCCCTCCTCAGGCCGCGTCGAGCGCGTGCCAGCCGCGGCCCTCCTTCTTCACCAGGCCGTCCTTCTGCAGGTCGGGCATCACGCGGTAGAGGTAATTCTGCTTGATGTCCATGGCTTCCGCGATCTCCGGGATCGTGATGCCGGGGCGGTCCTTCACGAGCTGGAGGGCCTCCTTGGAGCGCGAGCCGGAGCCCTTGGGCCGCCCGCGCCCGCGCGACTCGCCGCTCCCGCTCCCGCTCCCGCTCCC
>JAOPZO010000150.1 GCA_025964065.1 Solirubrobacterales bacterium
GGGCGTGGCGGAGCGCTTGCACGTGCCGCCGCGCGCGCTCTGCACGGACAACGCCGCGATGATCGGCGCCGCCGCGCGCCATGTCACCCCCCTGCAGCCGGGCGAGTACGACGGCCTCGACGCCTACCCGACGGGCCGCCGGGACCTCTGATGGCCACCGTGACGCTGTTCTCCCGGCCGGGCTGCCACCTCTGCGACGACGCCCGGGTCGTGCTCGAGGAGGTCCGCGCGACGCACCCCTTCGCGCTCGAGGAGCGCGACATCGAGGCGGACGACGCGACGTTCAAGGCCTACCTCGAGCGGATCCCCGTCGTCGTGCTCGACGGGACGGAGCTCTACGAGTTCTTCGTCGACCCCGACGACCTGCGCGCGCGACTGACGCGCGGGGTCCCTGAGTAGGGTTCGCCCCCGGACGCATGACCCTCGACCCGCTCAACCCGCCCACCGTGCCGTCGCCCGCCGAGGGCATCGCCCCCGAGCGGCTCTCGCTCGGGGTCGCCGCGCGCCTCTCCCGCTACCTCCAGGTGCTGACGCAGGCCAAGAAGATGGGCAAGGAGACGATCTCCTCCCAGGAGCTCTCGGACTACACGCACGTGAACTCCACGCAGATCCGGCGCGACCTGTCCGGGTTCGGGAAGTTCGGCAAGCGCGGCGTGGGCTACAACGTCGAGTCGCTCGTCTCGCAGATCCGCAAGATCCTGCGGACGGCGGGGCAGCACAACATCGCGCTGTTCGGTGCGGGGCACCTCGGCCGGGCCATCGCGGGCTCGGACATCTTCGCCGACCACGGCTTCCGGGTCGTCGCCATCTTCGACACGGATCCGGCGAAGGTCGGGATGGCCGTCGGCACCCAGACGGTCCGCCACCTCGACGACCTGCGCTCCGTCGTGGAGGAGGAGGACGTCGTCGTCGGCGTCCTCGCGGTGCCGACCGCGGCGGCGCAGGGCCTCGCGGACGACCTCGTCGCCGTCGGCGTCAAGATCATCTTCAACTACTCCGAAGCGCTGCTGGACGTCCCACCCGAGGTGACCGTCCACACCTCGAGCCCGGCCGTCGACCTGCTGTACGCCCTGTACTTCTACCTCACGTGATCGTTCCGCTCGAAGAGGCAGAGGCGACCTTCGAGGCCTCGGTCGACGCGACCGTCGGCATCGAGGAGGAGTTCGCGATCCTCGACCCCGGCACACTCGACCTCGCGCCCCGCTACGAGGAGCTGCACGACGCCGCGCAGGACGACGACGTGCTCGCCGCCGCGGTCTGCGGGGAGCTCATCTCGAGCGAGATCGAGATCGTCTCGGGTCGCGGGGAGACGCTCGCCGACGCGCTCGCGCAGCAGGCGGTGGCGCGCCAGGCGCTCTTCGCGCTGACCGACGCGCGCGGCGCCGCGCTCGGCGCGACGGGGACGCACCCGTGGGCGGACTACCGCGAGCAGCCGAACATCGACACGGAGCACTACCGCCGAGTGGTCGACGGCCTGCAGTACGTCGCGCGCCGGAACAACACGTTCTCGCTCCACGTGCACGTGGGGATCCAGGGCGCCGACCGTGCCGTCCGGGTCTGCGACCGGCTCCGCGGCGTGCTGCCGCTCCTGCTCGCGATCAGCGCGAACTCGCCGTTCCTCGACGCCCGCGACTCCGGGCTCCACTCCGCGCGGACGCAGTCGTTCACGAAGAGCTTCCCGCGCTGCGGCGTCCCCGACGCGTACGGCTCGTGGGCGGCGTACGCGGACTACATCCGCTTCCTGCAGGACACGAACTCGATCGTCGAGTACACGCAGGTGTGGTGGTCGGTCCGGCCGCACTTCTCGTTCGGGACCGTCGAGGTGCGCATCTGCGACGTGCAGACGACCGCGCAGGAGAGCGACGCGCTGTCGGCGCTCATCACCGCCTGCGTGCTGCAGGCCGCGCACGACCTCGACGCCGGGGTCCCCGACCCGGACCCGTCCCGCCGCCTCGTCGAGGAGAACCTGTGGCGCGCCGTCCGCTTCGGGCGCGACGGGAAGCTCATCGACCTCCCGCGGGCCGAGGAGTTCCCGGCGGAGGCGGCCGTCGACCGGCTCCTGGCCTGGACGGCGCCCGCCCGCGCGGCCCACGGGCTCGCCGAGCCGATCTTTCCGGAGCTCAACGGCGCGCAGCGCCAGCGCCGCATGCTCGGGGCGGGCGCCACACCGGCCGAGGTGTACGCCGCGGCCGTCCAGGAGACCCACTCCACGTACTCAAGCGAAGGAGCAGCATCGTGAGCCAGCAGGACATCCCCGGCGACCCGCAGGGTCCGCCGCCCACCGAGGAGGAACTGCGCGAGGCGTACGAGGCGGAGCTGAAGCAGCTCCGCGTCGAGGACGTCGTCATCCAGACGATCGTCTCGCTGCTCAACCTGGGCGGCCGCAAGGCCGGCCTCGCCCCGGGCACGGAGGACGAGCGCGACCTCGACCAGGTCGCCATGGCCGTCGAGGGCGTCCGCCGGCTGCTCCCGTTCGTCGAGGAGGCCCTCGGGCCGGACGCGAAGCAGCTCCGCGACGCGCTCTCCCAGCTCCAGGTCGCCTACGTCCGCCTGGGCGGCACCCCGCCGGCCGCGGGCGGCCCGGGCGACGCCGCG
>JAOPZO010000300.1 GCA_025964065.1 Solirubrobacterales bacterium
GAGGAGGTGGCCGAGAGCCACCCCGACCACGTCGGCCGCCAGCACTTCTCGAACATCCTGCCGTTGAGCGACTTCCAGGCCAAGCAGGTCATCGCCTCCGTCGGCATCACGGGCCCGGCGCTGAACAAGCTCGTGCCGATCATCAAGCGCCTCGCGCAGATGTTCGTCGACAACGACCTGACGCTGTGCGAGATCAACCCGCTCGGGCGCATGAAGGACGGCTCGTTCATCGCGCTCGACGCGCACATGGACATGGAGAACGAGGCCCGTGGCCGCCACAAGGCGCTGCTGAAGGACCTCGGCGTGGGCGACGAGGAGACCCGCGAGGCCCGCGAGCCCACGGAGTTCGAGCTCGCCGGCGAGGCCGTCGACGCGGCCTCCCATCGCGGCGTGGCCGGCAACGTCACCGAGTTCGACGGCAACATCGGCCTCATCATCGGCGCCGGCGGCGGCTCGCTGACGCTCTTCGACGCGGTCCGGAAGTACGGCGGCGAGCCCGCGAACTACTGCGAGATCGGCGGCAACCCGTCGGTCGAGAAGGCCTGCGGCCTCGCGAAGCTCGTCCTGCAGAAGCCCGGCGTCGACAAGATCGCCGTGATGATGTCCATCGTCTCGAACACCCGGGTCGACATCGTCGCCCGCGGCGTCATCAAGGCGTGCCTCGAGCTCGGCATGGACCCGGCGGAGAAGATCGCGATCTTCCGCATCCCCGGGGCCTGGGAGGACGAGGGCTTCAAGATCCTGAGGAAGTACGGCGTCGAGTACGCCGACCGCAGTGTGTCCATGCACGAGGCGGCCAAGCGCGCCGTCGAGAAGATCGGGGCAGCAGCATGAGCATCCTCATCGACGCCGAGACGACGTTCATCGTCCAGGGCATCACGGGCCGCGAGGCCGTCAACCTGACGCGCGAGTGCCTCGACTACGGCGTCGGCGCCAAGGTCGTCGGCGGCGTGACGCCGGGTCGCAAGGGCCGCGAGGTCCACGGCGTGCCGGTCTTCGACACGGTCGCCCAGGCGGTGGAGCACCACGGCTCCCCCATCGACGGCTCCGTCGTCACGGTGCCGCCCGCGTTCACGAAGGACGCCGTCTTCGAGGCCATCGAGAACGGCATCAAGCTCATCGTCATCGTCACGGAGCGCATCCCGCGCCGCGACGTCGCCCAGATGGTCGAGCTCGCGGGCCTCCGCGGCGCGCGCATCATCGGACCGAACTGCCTCGGCATCATCGTGCCGGACGTCATCAAGATGGGCGGCATCGGCGGCCCCGCGAAGGATGCGGCGAAGTCCTACTCCAAGGGCAACGTCGGCGTGATCTCGCGCTCCGGCGGCATGACGACCGAGATGTCCTCGACGCTCAGCGCCGCGGGCCTCGGCATCTCCACCGCCGTCTCCATCGGCGGCGACGCGATCATCGGCCAGTCCTACGCGGAGCTCATGCCGCTCTTCGAGGCCGACGAGGAGACGCAGGCCATCGTCATCTACACCGAGCCGGGCGGCCGCATGGAGGCCGAGCTCGCGCGCTGGACGACCGAGAACCAGTCGCGCCTGCCGATCGTCGCCTTCATGGCCGGCAAGTTCATGGACGAGATGCCCGGCATGTCCTTCGGGCACGCGGGCACGATCGTCGAGGGCAAGGAGGACACCGCGACCGAGAAGATCGCCCGCCTCAAGGAGGCCGGCATCGAGGTCGCCGAGGAGATCTCGGAGATCCCCGGGCTCGTCAAGCAGGCCATGGACCAGAGGAGCGCAGCAGCATGAGAACCGACGCCACCTTCATCGGCATCGAGGTCGACGACAGCGTCGTGGGCGACGCGGACCTCGCGAAGCGCCTCGACGAGGCCTGCCCCGTCGACATCTACGACGGGAGCTCCGGCCGGATCCAGATCCGCGAGGAGAACGTGGACGAGTGCGTGCTCTGCCGCCTCTGCCTCGACGCCTCGCCCGCCGACACCGTGAAGGTCATCAAGCTGTACGACGACGAGGCCGTGCTGGCCTAGCGCGGGCGCGGGCCGTGCCCGAGCTGCCCGAGGTCGAACGCGCCCGCGCGCTCATCGAGCGCGCGGGCCTCGGCCGCGAGATCGTCCGCGTCGACGACGCGGACACGTACGTCTGCCGCCCCCATGCCCCGGGCGACATCGCCGACGCGATCACCGGGCGCAAGCTCACGAGGGCCCTGCGCCGCGGCAAGGCGATGTGGGTCGAGACCGACGGGGGCGAGGGCCCGGACCTCGGGCTCCACCTCGGGATGGCCGGCCGGATCGTCATCGGCGAGGAGTCCGGCGGCGACCCGATCTACGGCGGGAGCGGCGGACACCCCGACGAGCACCTGAGCGGGAACCCCGCCTGGCGCCGCTTCACGCTCGAGTTCGCCGACGGCGGCACCCTCGTCCTCTTCGACAAGCGCCGACTCGGCCGTGCCGTCCTCAACCCGAACCTCGACGGGGTCGGGCCCGACGCCATGGAGATCACGCCCAAGGCGTTCCGGGAGCGCGTCGGCCGGGGCGACGCGCCGCTCAAGGCGAAGATCATGGACCAGGGCGTCCTCGCCGGCGTCGGGAACCTCCTGGCCGACGAGACCCTGTGGCAGGCGAGGCTCCCGCCCCTGCGGCCCGCGGGCTCGCTCTCCCCCGAGGAGCTCGACCACCTCCGGAAGGCGCTGCGGAAGGCCACGAGGGCCGCGATCGCGAACGGCGGCGTGCACACGGGCGAGGTCATCCCGTTCCGCAGGCGCGGCGAGCACTGCCCGCGCTGCGACGGCGAGATGGTCCGCGCCGCGGTCGGCGGCCGCACCACGTGGTGGTGCTCCGTCGAGCAGTCCTGGCCCTAGAGCCTGGCGCGGCACACGCGCATCTCGGCGCGGGTGAAGTCCCCGTGGGTCTGGGTGCGCAGGCGGGCGACGCGCTCGCGGTGGTACGGGCTCGAGAGCGACTCGTCGTGCCCGATGACGTCCTGGGCCGTCCCGGCACGAGTGGTGGCGCTCGGCGTACTTCCGCGTCTGCGCGATGCGGCGCGCGTCGAACGTCTTGGGCCCTGGGTGATCGCGGGTCGGGGCGGTGCGTCGGCGACGGGCCTCAGGCGAGCGAGCCGTACGCGTCGGGCCGGCGCGTGGTGAGGAACGGGAAGAGCGTGAGCCAGTCCTCGCGCTGCGCGAGGTCGAGGTCCGCGACGAGCACGGCGGGCGCGTCGCGCGGCGCCTGCACGAGGATGCGGCCGTACGGGTCGGAGATGAAGCTCGAGCCGTAGAACGTCAGCGGATCCTCCGTGCCGATGCGGTTCACGGCGACCATGAACGTCCCGTTCGCGATGCCGTTCCCGACGATGACCTGCTGCCACAGGGGCTGGGTGTCGAAGTCCGGGTGGCCCGGCTCGGACCCGATGGCGGTCGGGTAGACGAGCACCTCGGCGCCCGCGAGCGAGTAGGCGCGGGCGAGCTCCGGGAACCACTGGTCCCAGCAGGTCGGGAAGCCCAGGCGTGCGTCGCCGAGACCGACGACGGGGTACGCGTCCTCGCCCGCCGGACCCGGCCGGAAGTACTTGTCCTCGTAGTAGCCCTCGGTCACCGGGATGTGCAGCTTGCGGGTGCGGGCGACGAGGTCGCCGGACGGCGCGGCGACGATCGCGGTGTTGTAGCCCAGGCCGTCCTCCGCGTCCGCGCGCTCGAAGAGCGAGGCGTGGACGTGGGTCCCCGTCTCGGCCGCGAGCTCCCGGGCGAGGGTCGCGGTCGGGCCCGTCTCCAGGTCCTCCGGCTCGGAGCCGACCGCCGCCGGGCCGTCCGGGGTGACCGCGAAGTAGCGCGAGAGCGTGAGCTCCTGCAGGCAGACGAGCTGCGCCCCCTCCGCGGCGGCGAGCCGCACGCCCTCGGCGAGCGCGGTGCGGTGCGCGGCGGGATCGGGGCGCCAGCGCTCCTGGACGGCGGCGACGCGGAACGGCGCCCGGGCGGACTCCGCCACGCGGGCGAAGGACGTCGGCGGGGCGTAGGCGGTTCTGAGCTCCATGCCCCGGGAATGCTAGATGCCGCTAGACTGGCTCACACGCGAGCCCCGCCAAGAAGGCGACGGCGCGCGACGAACGAAGGAGGGACCATGCGAGTCCTCTGCCTCCGCTGCCTCAAGCTCTGGCCTTCAGAGCGCGTCACGGACCGGGCAAGCTGCCCGAACTGTGGTGGCGCGCTCCAGGCCCACTCGAGCTAGGCAGCCACACAGGCCAACCTGACGCCCCGCCCCGGCAATACCGCTGCGGCGGGGCGAATTGGCCCGTGGCCTCGTGCGGACGTGACGGGACCGCGCCGGATCCTCGCTATCGTGCCCCGGGTCCCGACCGGAAGCCCGGGCGGCGGCGCGGAAGGCACGTAGCGACCGAGAGCACCCCGCGGGGTCGCACCGGAGCGGCGTGGACGGTCACCACGACCCCGCCACCGGAAGGAGCCCGTTGTCCCATGACCGCTTCGAGATCGAGGCGCTCGCCCGAGGGCGGCGTGTCGTCATCCGCCTGCGCGGCGAGCTCGACCACTACACCGCCGACCGGGCCCGGGCGGTGATCGGCGAGGTCGTGCGCTCGGGGAGCGACGCGGTCGTCCTCGACCTGTCGGGCCTCGACTTCATGGACGCCGGCGGCATCCACCTGCTCGAGGAGCTGCGCGACGGCGTCCACGGGGACGCCACGTTCAGCATGATCGGCGGGGAGGGCCCGGTCGCCCTCGCGCTGGGCCTCCTGCCGGACCGGATCCTCCCCTCGGCCGACGTTGGTGGCTGACATGCACTGCTGCGAGGCCTGCGGCCGGATCTACGCTCCGACGCGTGCTCCTGAGATGTGTGAGGAGTGCGACGGGGCGCTCGAAGTGCTGCCCGTGACCCGCGCGGTGGCCGTCGCGTCAGCGCGACGCTGCCGGCTGCGGCACGGGACCACGAGCGCACCCCGAGCGCTCCCGCCCCCTGCACGCTGACCCGATCGGAGCGCCGATGTCGGACCACCACCAGGAGCCGACCGTGCTCCAGCAGGTCTCGAACGAGTTCGGGCGGATCTACAAGGACCAGTTCGGGCGGGGCCCGACGCGTGTCCGCTCGGATTTCGCGTCGCCCGACGTGCTCGTGATCGTCCTCGAGAACTCCCTCACCCCGGGCGAGCGCACGCTCATCCAGATGGGCGCGGAGGAGCGCCTGCGCGAGCACCGGATGTTCGTGCAGTACGCCTCCGTCGCGGACTTCTGCGAGCCGGTCGAGCGCCTGACGGGCCGGATCGTCCGGGCGTTCATCAGCGGCATCGACGCGCGGGAGGACGTCTCCGTCGAGACCTTCGTCCTGCACCCGGAGGGCACGGACGTCGTGTCCCGCGGGTTGCTCCCCTAGAGGAACACGCCGAGCAGCAGCACCAGCAGCACCAGGAAGCAGACGGCGGTCATCGTCCCGAGGATGCGGATGGCCCAGAGGTCGAACGACGAGGCCCGGCCGTCGCGGTCGGCGGTCTCGGCCCGGTGCAGGCCGGCGGCGAGCGAGGCCGCGGCGGGGACGGCGCGCATCCCGAGCGGCTCCTCCGCCCCGCGCGGC
>JAOPZO010000189.1 GCA_025964065.1 Solirubrobacterales bacterium
GGGAGCGCGCTCGCGGCGCGCGCCGGGCCGCGGTGAGCGCGCGGCCGGGGCGGTTCGCGTTCGGCGGCCTGCTCCTTCTGGCGCTCGGGTTCGCGCTGGTGGTCCCGACGTACCCGAACTACGACTCGTACTTCCACTTGAACTGGGGGAGGGAGCTCCTGGACGGGCAGCTGCCGAACCTCGAGGCGTACGCGGCGCCCACGCAGCACCCGCTGTTCATCCTGCTCTGCGCCGGGCTCGACCTCGTCTTCGGCGGAGCGGCGGACCGCGCGCTCGTCGTCCTCTGCGTCCTCTCGCTCGCCGTGCTGGTCGCGGCGGTGTTCCGGGTCGGGCGCGCGTGCTTCGGCGCCGGGCCCGCGCTCGGCGCCGCGCTCTTCACGGGCTCGAGCTTCGCGTTCCTGCTCTACGCCGCCCGCGGGTACGTCGACGTGCCGTTCCTCGCGCTCGTGCTCGTCGCCGCCGCGCTCGAGGCGGAGCGCCCGCGCCGGGGGGTGGCGGTCAGCGCCGTGCTCGCGGTCGCGGGCCTCCTGCGGCCCGAGGCCTGGATCCTCGCGGGCGCCTACTGGCTCTGGATCGTGCGCGGATCGCCCCGAACGCCTCAAGGCGGTCGGCCCCCCCTCATGCGGTGGCGGCCGGACCTCGCCGCGCTCGCCGGGGTCGCGCCCGTGCTGTGGGCGCTCAGCGACCTCGCGATCACGGGCGATCCGCTCTACTCGCTGAACGCCACGAGCGAGCTCGCCGAGGCGCTCGGCCGGGAGCGGGGGATCGCGAACGTGCCGACGAACTTCGTCTCGTTCCTCGCGGACACCGCCCGTCCGCCCGTGTTCGCCGCGGCGCTCCTGGGCGCGGTGCTCGCCTGGCGGGCCCGCGCGCGGCTCCGGGCCCTGCACGTGCCGCTCGCGCTGTTCGGCGCGGGCACGGTGACGTTCGTCGGCACGGGCGCCGCCGGGCTCTCCATCCTCCCGCGATACCTCACGGTCCCGGCGGTCGCGCTCTGCCTCCTCGCGGGCTACGCGGTGCTCGGCTTCACGACGCTCCCGCCCGGGCGCACCCGCACCCTGTGGCAGCGCGGCGCGGTCGGCGCGGCGGTCGTGGGCGCCGCCTTCCTCGTCCTGAAGGCCGGCTCGTTCGCCGCGCTCGCCCGCGAGCTCCGCTTCATCGAGCGCACCCACACGACCGTCGTGGCGACCGCCGCGGACCCGCGGGTGCGGCAGTGCGCGCCCGTCACGCTCCCGACGTACCGCCTGATCCCGGACCTGCGCTTCGAGCTCGACGCGCCCGAGGCGGACGTCCGCGCGCGCTCGGAGGTCGGGGCGGACGCGGCGGGCACCGCGCTCTTCGTCGTCGGGGACCCGAAGGCCGTCAAGCGCTTCGGGGAGGCCGCGGGCGTCTCACGCCGCTTCAACGTCCCGCCGGAGGCCCCGGCGTTCCCGGTGCTCCACGACTTCCTGCTCGCCGAGGACCGCTGCCGCGGCGGCGGGCGCTAGGGCTGGACGTCCGCGCCGGAGTCCGAGTCCCGGTCGCGCGGCGGCCCGCCGTGCCAGTCGAAGCACATGACGGTCGCGTCGTCCTCGAGCTCCTCGCCCGTCGTCTCGAGGATCGCGTCGATGAGGTGCTGCACCGCCTGCCGCGGGTGCAGGTCGGCCGCCTCGAGCACGAGCGCCTCCACGTCGAGCCGGCCCGCCTGGCGCTCGAAGACGCCGTCGGTGAAGAAGACGAGCCGGTCGCCGCGCCGGAGCTCGAGCTCCTGCACGCGGTACTGCCAGTCCCCCATCGTCCCGAACGGCGGGTCCGCCCGGAGCGCGACGGGCGCCACCTGCCCGTCGCGGAGGCGCAGGGGTGGCGGGTGCCCGGCGTTCACGATCTCGGCCGTGCACCGCTCGAGGTCCACGCGCACGACCTGCCCGGTCACGAACGAGCCACGCGGGGCGTTCGCGTTGAGGTCGGCGTTCGCCCGCCGTGCCTGCTCGCCGAGCTCCGTGCCGGCGCGGCGCGCGTTGCGGAGCCCGCCGACGAGCAACGTCGCGAGGAGCGCCGCGTTCACGGTGTGGCCCATCGCGTCGGTCATCGAGAGGTGCAGCGTGTCGCGCGACATCGTGAAGTCGAACGTGTCGCCGCCGACGTCGCCGGCGGGCTCGAGCCAGGCGGCGAGGGTGAACTGGCCCGCCTCGCAGGTGTAGGAGCCCGGCAGCAGGCGGTGCTGGATCTCGGCCGCGAGCGAGAGCGGCACGGAGCGCTTGCCCCACTCGAAGAGGTCCGTGAAGCGCCGGTTGGCGATCACGACGTAGGCGAGTGCGTGGGCGGCGAGCGCGACGTCGGCGATCGCGTCCGCGTCCGGGGCGGCCGGGAGGACGAGCTCCAGCACGCCGATCGCCTCGCCGCGGTTCGTCACGGGGGCGTAGACCCGCGCGCCGGCGGGGTCGTCCTCGACGACGACGACGGCCTGCTCGGCGAGGGCGCGCCCGTGCGGCGTGCCCCTGACGGCGACGCGGTCCGCGGCGGCCGGGTCGGGCGTCCGCGCCTCCGCGGTG
>JAOPZO010000221.1 GCA_025964065.1 Solirubrobacterales bacterium
GGCGAGTGAGCCGGCCTCAGTCGTAGACCTGCGGCGGCAGGTCCGGGTCCTTCGGGCGCGGGTCGAACGAGCCGCCGCCCTGGAAGTCGATGTAGGCGAGCAGGACCATCGCGGCGGTGGCGAGGAACAGCACGCCGATGCCGAGGCCGACGAGCAGGTTGTTCCTCGAGATGTGGCCGACGAGGGCCATGATCAGCCCGAACGTCATGACCCCGACGACGGGGGCTGCAGGGATCTCGCCGGCGGCGATGACGGCGGCGTGCAGCACGGGTGCGAGGATGCCACAGCGATAGCCTGTCCCGCTCCATGCCCGTCTCCCCCGCTTCCGTGTCCGACGTCGCCTCCGGCCTGCGGGCCACGGGCTACCTGCCGGGGGAGTCGACCGCCCTGGTCTCCTTCCTCGCCGAGCAGCTGGGGAAGCCGATCCTCGTCGAGGGGCCGGCCGGCGTCGGCAAGACGGAGCTCGCGAAGGCGCTCGCGAAGTACCTCGAGCGCCCGCTCGTGCGGCTCCAGTGCTACGAGGGGCTCGACGAGGCCAAGGCCCTCTACGAGTGGAACTACCGCAAGCAGCTCCTGCGCATCCAGACCGAGGCGACCGACTCGGGCTGGGAGAAGGTGCAGGACGACATCTTCGGCGAGGAGTTCCTGCTCACGCGCCCGCTGCTGCAGGCCATCTCGAGCACCGAGCCCGTCGTGCTGCTCATCGACGAGATCGACAAGACCGACCAGGAGTTCGAGGCGATGCTCCTCGAGCTGCTCTCCGACTTCCAGGTCTCGATCCCGGAGCTCGGGACCGTCGAGAGCACGACGCACCCCGTCGTGCTGCTCACCTCGAACAACTCACGCGAGCTGACCGAGGCGCTCAAGCGGCGCTGCCTCTACCTGTGGCTCGACTATCCGGCGCTCGAGCACGAGCTCGAGATCGTGAAGCTCCACACGCCCGAGCTCCCGGACGTCGTGGCCAGGAAGCTCGTCGAGCTCGTCGCGCTCATCCGCGACCTCGACCTGAAGAAGCCGCCGTCGATCGCGGAGTCCATCGACTGGGCGCGGACCCTGCTGCTCCTGGGCGCGCAGGACATCGACCAGGAGACGTTCCGCTCGACCATGAGCGTCATCGTCAAGCACCGCACGGACCTCGACATCGTGCTCGAGCGGGTCGGCGGCAAGCTCGTCGTCGGCCAGCCCGTCGCGGGCTAGCCCCGGCTCCGTGACCGCCGCGCGCCCCAAGCCCGGGAAGCCCGACGCCCGGCGCGCCGCGCTCTACGGCTCGCAGGCCGCGGGCGCCGGGCCGCAGGGCATGGCTGCGCGGATCCTCGAGTTCGGGGAGGAGCTGCGCGGCGAGGGTGTCGCGGTCGGCACGAGCGAGCTGCTCGACGCGTTCGCGGTGCTCGAGCTCGTCTCCTGGACCGACAAGGCCGACTTCCGGGAGGGGCTCGCCGCGACCCTCGCGAAGTCCCCGGAGAACCGGAAGACGTTCGAGCTCGTCTTCGAGCGGTTCTTCTTCCGCGCGGCGGAGCTCGCCGCGCTCACCGAGGGCGTGCGGGAGCAGGGCGAGCCCGGCGACTCCGGGCTCGACGGCGATCCGCGCGAGGGCGACCCGGGCGAGGGCGGGGACGCCGACGGCGAGGGCGAGCTCGACATGGACCTCATCCGCCAGCTGGTCGCGGAGGCGCTCCGCGACGGCGACGAGGCACGCATGCGCGACCTCGCGCGCCTGGCGATCGCGGCGTTCGGGCAGGCCGGCGACGGTTCCGGGGTCATCGGCGTGGACGTGCAGCGCATCCGCCGCGCGCTGGGCCTGAAGGCCGAGGCGCAGCCCGAGCTGCCGAAGGAGGACCCGCGCTCGGAGGGGCTCCCGCGCGAGGAGATCCGGAAGTTCGAGGCCATGCTGCGCCGCGAGCTCGAGCGGGGCCAGATCGAGCGGACGCGCGCGCTGCCGGCGGCGCGGCCGCTGAACGAGCTCGACCGCGCGCTCCCGAGCGGGCCGCTGCAGGACCTCGCGGCGGTGCACAAGGTCGTCATGCAGCTCAAGCGGCGGCTCAAGACGCAGGGGCAGGAGAACCGCGGGCAGAAGCGCCGGACCGCCGTCGACGTGCGCAAGACGATGCGCGCCTCGCTCGAGACGGGGGGCGTGCCCGTCGTCCTGAAGTACAAGCCGCACCGGCCGCGCCGTCCCGAGATCTACGTGCTGTGCGATGTGAGCACCTCCGTCACGAGCGCGTCCGTGTTCTTCCTGTCGGTCATGCACGCGCTGCACGACTCGTTCCGGAAGATGCGCTCGTTCGTCTTCATCGAGCGGATCTCCGAGGTCACGGGGGTCTTCGAGAAGGAGCGGGACTTCCGGAAGGTCAGCGAGGCGATCGCGAAGGACGCGGGCGTCGCGGACATCTCGGGTTACACGGACTACGGGCGCGTCTGGAGCGAGTTCGCCGCCCTCGTGGAGGACGACCTCCACCCCCGCGCAACCGTCATCGTCCTCGGCGACGCGCGCACGAACGGCCGCGACCCGAAGGCCGCGGTCTTCGGCCAGATCGCCGCGAAGGCGGGCCGGACCTTCTGGCTCAACCCCGAGCCGCGCCTCTACTGGAACTACGGCGACTCGGTCATCTCGAGCTACGAGCAGTACTGCGACGCCCACGAGTGCTGGACCACCGAGCAGCTCGAGGAGTTCGTGAAGGCGCTGACGCGCCCGATCCGCTGAGCACCCTTCAGGTGCGAAGTGGGTAGGGGGTCGGCATGGAGACCCCCGAGCCGCCCGAAGCCGCCCCGCAGCCCGAGCCCATCCCCGACGAGGCCGTCGGGGCCGAACCCATCGTGCCCACCGACGACGTCATCGTGCCCCAGGAGGACCCGGGCGCCGTGCCGCCCGCGGAGGACGCCGAGCCGTAGGGGCGCGGCAGCGGCGCGCCGCATCCCGGGCAGTCGTCGGAGGTCGTCCAGCGCGCCGCGGAGTAGGCGGTCAGGGAGCAGCGGCGGCAGGTCACGTAGGGCATCGTGCGGGTCCTCGATGGTCTGAACGGGTCGGGGACCCAAGCGTCACGGAGCTTCGGGGAGAGCCGTGAGGGAGTACCCTCACCCACGACAACAGGGGGGCTGGCGGAGGCCGGCTGAGATGGCGCCCGTTCCCGGCGCAGACCCTTCGAACCTGTGGGGTAATGCCCGCGGAGGGAGCTATGGCGACGGAGGCCGGGGTGCATGCGCCCCGTGGAACAGCAGGAGTGGTGCTCGAGGACGTCTCGCACGCCTACGGCGCCGTGCAGGCCCTCGAGCGCGTCTCGCTGCGCGCCGCCCCGGGCGAGGTCGTCGCGATCGTCGGGCCCTCGGGCTGCGGCAAGAGCACGCTGCTCGACCTCGTCTGCGGCCTCACCGTGCCGTCCGGCGGGCGCGTCGACGGCGGCCGGGCCGTCCTCATGCCGCAGCGCGACCAGCTCCTCCCCTGGGCCACCGCGCTCGACAACGCAGCGCTCGCCCTCCGCGTGCAGGGCCTGTCGGCGAAGGAGGCCCGCGCGCAGGCCCACCCGCTCCTGCAGGAGCTCGGCCTGGCGGGCTTCGAGCGCACGCGCCCCGCGGCGCTCTCCGGCGGGATGCGCCAGCGCGTCGCCGTCGCCCGCACCCTCCTGGCCGGCGCGCCCGTCCTCTGCCTGGACGAGCCCTTCGGCGCCCTCGACGCCATCACGCGCGCGGACACGCAGGCCTGGCTCGCCTCCGCGCTGCTGCGCACCCGGCGCACCGTCCTGCTCGTCACCCACGACGTCGAGGAGGCCGTCGTCCTCGCGGACACCATCGTCGTCCTCTCGCCGCGCCCGGGCCGCGTCCTGGCGACGCTCCCGAACCCCCTCCCCCGCCCCCGCGCGACCACGGACCCGGACGTGCAGGCCCTCCGCGCCGAGGCCCTGGGGGCGATGCGCTGATGCCGGCCCTGCTGATCGCCCTCGCCTTCCTCGGCGCCTGGGAGCTCTACACCGTCCTCTCCGACCTCGACGAGTTCGTCCTCCCGCCCCCGAGCGCCGTCGCCCGCTCCCTCGCCGAGGACCGTGGCCTGCTCGCGGAGAACTTCGCGACGACCGCGCTCGAGATGCTCGCCGGGCTCGGCGTCGCGCTCGTGCTGGGCGTCGCGCTCACGACGCTCCTGCACCTCTCGGCCCGCGCGCGCCGCGGTGTCTACCCGCTGCTGATCGGCACCCAGGTCATCCCGATCGTCCTCGTCGCCCCGCTCCTCGTCGCCTGGTTCGGCTTCGGCACCGGCCCGAAGCTCGCGATCGTCGCCGTCGTCTGCTTCTTCCCGATCGTCGTCCCGACCCTCGACGCGCTCGAGCGCATCGACCCCGACCGCCTGAAGCTCCTGCGGACGCTCGGCGCCTCGCGCTGGCAGGTCCTCCGCTTCGCCGAGGCGCCCAGCGCGCTCCCCGCGCTCTTCACGGGCGCCCGCCTCGCGGTCGCGATCGCCGCGATCGCCGCGGTCCTCGCGGAGTACTCGGGCTCGGAGAAGGGCCTCGGCCGCCTCGTCCTGCAGTCGATCCCCCAGCTCGAGACCGCGCGCGCCTACGCCGCGATCGTCGTGCTCATGACCTTCACCCTCGCCCTCTACACGGGCCTCACCGCCCTCGAGCGCCGCCTCCTCCCGTGGGCCGTCGCCCCTCCGAAAGGACCCTCAGCATGAAGCGCCCCACCGCCCTCGTCCTGTCCGCCGCCCTCGCCCTCGCCCTCGGCGCGTGCGGGAAGAAGGAGGACCCCTCGGGCACGGTCGCCCCGAAGCGCGAGAAGCTGACGCTCGTCCTCGACTACTTCCCGAACGCCGACCACGTCGGCATCTACGCCGCCGAGGCGACGGGCGCGTTCGAGCGGGCGGGCCTCGACGTCGACATCCGCGTCCCGGGTGACCCGTCCGAGCCGCTGAAGCTCGTCGCGGCGGGGCGTGCCGACCTCGCGATCTCCTACGAGCCCGAGCTCTTCCTCGCGCGGGACAAGGGCGTCGAGCTCGTCGGGATCGGGGCGATCGCCCAGAAGCCGCTCACGTCGATCATCTCGCTGGGCTCCGCGAAGATCCGGCGCCCCTCGGACCTCGACGGGAAGACCGTCGGCACCGCGGGCATCCCGTACCAGTCGGCCTACCTGAAGACGATCCTCGAGGGCGCGGGGGTCGACCCGAAGCGCGTGAAGGAGGTCGACGTCGGCTTCAACCTCGTCCCCTCGCTCCTCTCGAAGAAGGTCGACGCGGTCCTCGGCGCGTTCTGGAACTACGAGGGCATCCAGCTCGAGCGCGAGGACAAGGACCCGTCGATCATCCGCGTGGAGCAGGCCGGCGTCCCGACCTACGACGAGCTCATCCTCGTCGCCGACCAGGAGCAGCTCGGCAAGCGCGGCCGGGTCTTCCGGCGCTTCATCCAGGCGCTGCGCCAGGGCACCGAGGCCGTGCGCGCGGACGCCGACGCCGGCCTCGACCCGCTGCTCGCAGCGAACCCGGACCTCGAGCGCGGGCTGCAGGCGGCGGTCGTGAAGGCGACGCTGCCCGTCTTCTTCCCCGAGGACCCCAGGCGTCCGTTCGGCTGGCAGGATCCCGAGGAGTGGCGCCTCTACGGCGCCTGGATGCGCGAGAACGAGCTCGTGGAGAACCCGCCGTCGCAGGCGCTGCTCTCGAACGAGTTCCTCCCGGGCGAGGGCGTCCGGCCCGTCGAGGCCAACCCGGGCGAGCAGGGCGGCGAGTAGGCCGGCTCCCCGACGGCGGCCGGTCCCCGGTCGCCGTCGCTCAGGCGGCGAGCTGGGCCGGGCCGCGGCGCCCCAAGGAGCGCAGCGCGTGTGCTCCCGCGAGGCCGGCCCAGCCCGTGTAGGGCGCGAAGAACGCGCGGACCTCGTCCTCCTCGACGCGCGCGCCGGGCCGCCCGCCCGTCTGCAGCTCGCCGACGAGCTTGCGGTACGCGAGGTCGCCCGCGGGCAGCACGTCATAGCGCCCCTGCCCGAGCAGCGCGAGCACCTCGATGGTCCACGAGCCGATCCCGGGGATCGCCCGCAGCCGCGCCCAGCCCCGTTCGTGGTCGCCCGCGTGGAGGTCGACGCGCCCGCTCGCGACCTCGCGCGCCGCACGGCGCAGCGCCAGCGCCCGGCCCGCGCCGAGGTCGCAGGACTCGAGCTCGGCCGGGGCGATCCCGGCGACCCGAGCGGCGTCGGGCACGTCCCGGAGCCCGGTCTCGCCGCACCGCTCGCCCCAGCGCCGCACGATGCGGCGCTCGATCTCGACCGCGCGGGAGTACTCGATGAGCTGCTCGCAGACCGCCCACGCCAGCGCCTCGAACGGGTTGGGCCGCCGCGTGACCCGCAGGTGCGGCGTGCGCCGGACGGACGGGCCGATGAGCGGGTCGAAGCGGTACCGCTCGTAGAAGGCGCCGAGGTCGTCGTCGACCCCCATCGCGAAGCGCATCCGGCCGATCGCCTCCTCGCAGACGTCGCGCCCGCCCGCCGACCAGGCGCCCACGACGACGTGGTCCTGCCCCGGCTGCGCGGCGCGCACGATCGCGCGCTCCCCCTCCACGTGGACGAGCCGCTCGAGCACGGTGCCGCGCCGTCGGGCGACGCCGTCCATCCCGCCACGCGGGAGCCGGAACGGCCAGGCGGGGCGGATCTCGACGCGCACGTGCTCCATGACGGCGCGGGAGCCTACGGCTCCGGGCGGCGGCGCGGCGCCGGGCGCCGCGCGGCCCTCAGTCCTTCGGGCCGAGCAGGTGCACGTCGACGAGGAACGAGCGCGTGCCGGCGATGGGCAGGCCGTGACGGGTGCTGCGCCGGACCGCCGCCTTTCCCGCGCGGCGCTTGCCGACGCACCGCACGACGGCGGCGGTGACCGCGCCCGCGGCGAACCCCGTCGCGGCGACCGCGGCGGCCTGGGCGACCGGGACGGTCCGGGCCGGCGCGAGGGCGACGGGCTCGCGGACCAGGGGCGGGGGCGGCTGCCGCAGGGGCTCGTGCGCCGGGACCGGCAGGGCGTCGACGACCTCGGCGTCGTCGTCGGCGAGGTCGTTCGGCTCGCGTGCGCTCACCCGGCCGAGTCTACGCCCCGCGGCGCCACCCCGGGACGGGCCGGTCAGGCCACGGTCAGGTTGTTCCGGAACGGTCGCGCAGGGGCTGTCGGACCCGGTTGGTAGGTTCGTCCCATGACCACCGGAGCGCGAGATCGCCGGGCACGGGCGGCCTCCCGCACGGAACAGCTGCGGGCCTCACCGCCGATGTTCGCCTCGCCGCTGCTCGACCGCTTCACCCGCGTCCACGTGGCCGTGGTTCCCGCGGTCTTCGTTCCCGTGGTCCTCGTGCAGCTCGTGCTGGCGCTCGGCGGGAGCTCCCCGCTCGCGGTCGTCGCCTGGGCCCTCGCGGGCTACGTGACCTGGACGCTCTCGGAGTACTGGCTCCACCGGGTCGTCTTCCACTTCGAGCCGTCCCGGGGTCTCGGGGCGCGCCTGCACTGGATGCTCCACGGCGTCCACCACGATCACCCGAACGACCCCAAGCGCCTGGTGATGCCGCCGAGCGCGTCGCTGCCGATGGGCGCCCTCTTCGTCCTGCTCTTCCACCTCGTGCTGCCGTTCGGGCCCGCGTGCGCGCTCGGCGCGGGCTTCTTCGCCGGCTACCTCGGCTACGACCTCACGCACTTCTGGGTCCACCACGGCAAGCCGCGCTCCCGCATCGGCCGCCGGCTGCGCGAGAACCACATGCGCCATCACTTCCAGGACCCGACGACGGCCTACGGGGTCTCCGCGCCGTTCTGGGACCGCGTCTTCGGCACCGCGCCGCCCCGGCGCTCCTAGCTCCTAGCTCCTAGCTCCTAGCTCCTAGCTCCTAGCTCCGCGAGCGTGAGATCCCCCGCCGCTTCAACTCCCCCACAGCCCCGGGACGACCAGGGCGACGACGAGCCCGCCGAGCCCCATCCCGACGCTGGAGGCGGCGCCGGCGAGCCGCGACTCCGCGAGCATCCGCGCCGTCCCGATGCCGTGCGCGCTCGCGCCCATGGCGAGGCCGCGGGCGACCGGGAGGCGCACCCCGAGCCGGTCGAGCACGGGCGGGGCGAAGGTCGCGCCGAAGATCCCGGACATGATGCTCATGACGGCGGAGAGCGCCGGCGCGCGGTCGAGCTCGTCGGCGATCGCGATCGAGATCGGGCTCGTGGCCGTGCGGGTGGTGAGCGCCAGCGCGAAGTCGTCGTCGAGCGCCAGGAGCGCCGAGGCGCTCCACCCGAGCGCCATCGCCGCGACGCCGCCGACCGCCGCGCCGAGCAGCAGCACGCGCCCATGGGCCAGGAGCGTCTCGCGCTCTTGGTGCAGCGGCACCGCGAGCGCGACCACCGCGGGGCCGAGCAGGAACGAGATCGGGCTCGTCGCGTCGTCGTAGTCGCCGTACCCGAGGCCGGTCAGGCCGAGCGCGGCGCCCACGAGCAGGATCGCCACGAGCGTCGGGTTCGCCACCGGCGTGGTGGTCCGCGCCTTCAGCCGCAGTGCGAGGCCGTAGGCCACCACGGTCCCGACCAGGCAGGCGAGCTCAACCACGCTCCATCCCCCGCTGCACCACGAGCCCCGTCAGCACGATCGTCCCCACGGCGCCGACGCCGGTGACCGCGACCGCCCCGAGCCACACCCAGCCCGCGTCCACGAACTGCACGAAGCCGGCGCCCGCGGGCACGAAGAGCAGGCCGAGGAGCCCGAGCAGCGTCGTGGCGCCCTCCCGGATCCAGGCGAGCCGCACCACGCCCGCCTCGAGCGCGGCCCACAGCAGCACCATCCCGAGGACGCTCCCCGGGAGCGGCAGGCCGAGCACGTCTGCGACGAGCCCGCCGAGCAGCAGGAACGCGTAGAGCACGAGCCCGCCGAGCAACGTCCGCGCGACCCTCACAGCAGCGCCTCGAGCACCGCCGCGACCCCGTCCTCGTCGTTCGCGGCGCAGCCCTCCCCCGCCGCCTCGCGCGCCGCGGCCACGCCGTTGGCGACCGCGAAGGAGCGGCCGGCCCACGCGAGCATCGGCACGTCGTTGCGCTGGTCCCCGAAGGCGACGACGTCGGCGGCGGCGATCCCGAGCTGCGCGCACAGCGCCGCGAGCCCGGCCGCCTTGTCCACCCCCGCCGCGAAGACCTCGATGTGCGGGCCGCCCGACCACGTCACCGTCGCCCGCCCGTCCGCACCCTCCCGCGCGACCCGCTCGAGCTCGTGGAGCCCGTGGTGCAGGTGGCCGCACAGCAGCGCGCTCACCCCGGGCCCGAGGATCCCGAGCGAGCGCCGCACGGTGTGCGCCTCGATGTCCGCGAAGCCCCAGCCCGCGAGCTCGAAGTGGTGCTCGACGTGGATGTCGAGCCCGACCTCGGCCACGATGTCGGCGTCCGGCGCGAGGTCGCGAAGGGCGGCGACGACCGCGGTGGCGACCTCGTCGGGCAGGCGCCGGTCCTCGAGCAGCCGGCCCGCGGCCACGTCGTAGCGCTGGGCGCCGCCGAGGCACACGGCCTCGTGGTGCAGCCCGAGGTCCGCCACGATCCCGCGCGCCACGCGCACGGGCCGCGCGGTCACGGCGACGACCGGGAGCCCCGCGGCCCGGGCGGCCCCGAGCGCCTCGCGGGTGCGCCGCGACACCGTCCCGTCGGAGCGCAGGAGCGTCCCGTCCAGGTCGGTGGCCACGAGCGCCGGGCTCAGAAGGTCCGCTCGTAGACGCGGAAGCGGCGCACGACGACGCCGCCCATGCCCTCCATCGCGCGGTTCATGGGCTCGTTCGTCTCGAGGATCCAGCCCATCTCGCCGCCCGTCTGGGGCGTGCGCTCGGCCGCGTCGAAGTGCATCTGGTAGAAGCGCGCCGCCACCCCGGTGTTCTGGTACTCGGGCTTGACGCCGAGCGCGAACACGCGCACGCGGTCGATCGACTTGCGCTTGCGGAGCGCCTTGAGCCAGCCGAACGGCAGCAGCCGGCCGTTCAGCTCGTGCAGCACCTGGTTGTAGTCCGGGAGCGTGAGGGCCGCGCCGACGACCTCGCCCGTGTCCTGCTTCTCCGCGACCATCGCCCAGTTCTCGTCGAGGACCGGCTTGAGGGTCTTCGCGTAGTGGCGGACCTCCTCCTCGGTCAGCGGCACGAAGCCCCAGTTCTTCTCCCAGGCGGCGTTGTAGACCTCGAGGAAACGGCCGACCTCGGCTTCCAGGTCCTTCTTGCGGAAGTTCCGGCAGACGATGCCGTGCTTGGCCTCGACGTCCTTGGCGACCTGCCAGATCGCTGGATGCACCTTGTCGCGGTTCTCCACCTGCAGGTCCCACATCAGGAGGTCCATCGCCTTGTCGAGGCCGCAGGCCTCCTCCAGCAGGCGCTGGTAGTACGGGTGGTGCCAGCCCGAGAGGATGATCGGCGGGCGCTCGTGGCCCTCGATGAGCAGGCCGCACTCGTCGTTCGTCGTGAAGTCCATCGGGCCGACCATCTTGGGGCGCCCACGGCCCCGCAGCCAGGTCTCGGCCGCGTCGAGCAGCGCCCGGGCGACCTCGGGGTCGTCCTCGCTCTCGAAGAAGCCGAAGAGGCCCCAGTCCGTGCCCTGGAACGCGTCCATGTTCGCGTCCACGTGGGCCGAGATCCGGCCGACGACCGCACCGTCGCGGTAGGCCAGGAACAGCTGCACCTGGGCGTGCTGGAAGAAGGGGTTCTTGCGCGGGTCGAAGAACTGGCGGCGCTCCAGGAGCAGCGGAGCGACCCAGTTAGACTCCCCGCGGTACAACCGCCAGGGCAGCTTGATGAACGCATCGCGTTCACGCTTGGACGAGACAGGACGAACGTCGACGGGCACGAGGTCGCGGACCCTACATGCACTCCCCCACCACCCCTTCCGTCCCCGACGTCTTCGCGAAGGCGCGCGGGCACGAGCGCGCGGCGATCATGGCCGCCGCGCAGGCCGCGGACGTCCTGCCGTACTTCCGGACGCTCGACGGCCCCGCGCTGCCGGTCGTGCGGATGGAGGGCGCCGAGCGGATCATGCTCGGCTCGAACAACTACCTCGGCCTCACGGACGACCCGCGGGTCCTCGCGGGCGCCCGGGCCGCGCTCGACACCTACGGCACCGGCCTCACGGGCTCCCGCCTGCTGAACGGCACGATCCCGCTGCACCTCGAGCTCGAGGAGCGCATCGCACGCTGGATGGGCACGGAGGCCGCGCTCGTCTTCACCACGGGCCACCAGGCGAATCTCGGCGTCCTCGGCACGATCCTCTCCCCGGGCGACACCGTCGTCGTCGACTCGGGCGACCACGCCTCGATCCTCGACGGCTGCCTGCTCTCCAAGGCGAAGCTCCGCGCGTTCCGCCACAACCGCCTGGACCGCCTCGAGCACCAGCTCCAGCGCGCGGCGAACGACGGCGGCGGCATCCTGCTCGTGGTCGACGGCGTCTTCTCCATGGAGGGCGACATCGCGCCGCTCCCCGAGATCGCCGCGCTGGCGAGGCGGTACGGCGCGCGCCTGATGGTGGACGAGGCCCACGGCGCAGGCGTGCTGGGCGCACGCGGCGCCGGCACCGCCGAGCTCTTCGGGGTGGAGGACCAGGTCGATCTGCGGATGGGGACCTTCTCGAAGTCCCTGGCCTCGTGCGGCGGCTTCGTCGCGGGCTCCGCGGAGGTCATCGACTTCCTGCGCATCTCCTCGCGCTCCTTCCTCTTCACCGCCTCCGCGGTCCCCGCCGCCGTCGGAGCGGCCCTCGCCGCGCTCGAGGTCATCGACTCCCCGGACGGCCCGCCGCTGCTGCAGGCGGTCCTCGACAACGCGCGCTACCTCCGCGACGGCCTCGAGGAGCGCGGCTTCGCCGTCGTCTCCGCCCAGCCCCTGGGTGAGTGGGTTCCGGGTCAGAGCGACATCGTCACCCCGATCGTCCCCGTGCTCATCGGCGACGACTGGAAGGCCGCGCTCGTCTGGAAGGCGCTCTACGACGCCGGCGTCTTCGTGAACACGGCGCTGCACCCGGCGGTCCCTCCGGGCGGCGCGCTCCTGCGCACGTCGGTCATGGCGACCCACGACCGGCCGACGCTCGACCGGGCGCTCGAGGCCTTCTCGACGGTGAAGGCCGCCTTCGAGGCCGAGCACGGCCCGCTTCCCGGACCCGGCGCGCACGCGTGACGAAAAGCGCGCTCTGAGCGGGCGTTCCGATGATCTGACGTTGACCGCGTCGGGGATCGTGACGTAGCTTCGAGGTGCGCCGAGGACGGGCGCCGGGAGGAGCCCGAGCACCGCAGCGCCGTCGGAGTGGCGGCTGCGCGGACGCCGTGCGTGGCTCCGGAAGCCCCCGGTGCGCCCTTGGCGCGACCCAACGCCACACGACATCGAGCGACGGCTGCCCCCGGGGAGCGGCCGGTCCTAGGAGAACGCATGACCAAAGCGACGACGGCCCCTGGCCCGCAGCACCTCCGTGCCCTCGCCCGCGCCAACGAGGTCCGCCTCGCCCGCGCCGAGCTGAAGCGCAGGGTGCACGAGGGGGAGCTCGACGTCGCCCGCGTGATCCTCGACACCCCGGACGAGGCGCTCACGATGACCCTCGCCGACCTGCTGACGAGCCAGCGCCGCTGGGGCCACACCCGCTGCCGCAAGCTCCTGCAGGCCATCCCGATGTCCGAGGGCAAGGCCGTGGGCACGATGACCGAGCGCCAGCGCCACGCGCTCGCCGACGCCCTGAGCCGCCAGAGCCAGGACGCGGCCGCCACCCGGCGCCGCACGGACGCCCTGGAGGGCGCGCTGGCCTAGGCGCCCGGCCCGCCCGCCTGCTCGTCCCGCCGGCCCTCAGGCCGGGACGGTGATCTCGAGCAGGTGACCGTCCGGGTCCCGGAAGTAGAGCGAGCGCAGACCACCCCGGGTCAGCACCTCGCTCGAGGGGACGTGCTTCGAGGTGAGCCACTCCCGCCAGGCGTCCTGCTCGGCCGCCGAGCCGACGGAGAACGCGAGGTGGTGGGTCGAGCCGCGGCCGACCGTGCCCTCGGGCATCGCCGCGTACTCGAGGAACGACACGAGCGTCCCCGGCGTCCCCTGCGCGTCGCCGAACCAGAAGTGGCGGGCGCCCGGGTCGTCGTCGTTGGCGCCCTCCCTCACGAGCGTCAGGCCGAGGACCCCGGAGTAGAACTCGGTCGTGCGTGCGAGGTCCCCCGAGATCAGCGTGACGTGGTGCAGCCCCGTCAGCTGCATGCGACGGGGCTCGGGGGGCGTGGGCGGGGTGCTCATGCGCGGAAGCCTAGGCCTCCGCTGCGCCGCGTGAAGACCGACCGGAGCCCCTGGAAGGCGGCGGCGAAGAACGCGGCGCCCAGGATGAGCAGGACCTCGGACGGCAGCGAGGTCAGGAAGAACAGCGGGACGACGAGCAGGATGGCGGTCGCTCCGGCCAGCAGCGTGGAGTGCGACCGGTACCCCGCGAGGTGCTCGCGGACGGACAGCTCGAGGCCCGCGAGCGACACGAGCGAGAAGCCGATGACGAGCAGCCGGCCCGCCTGATCGCCGCCCAGGAGGAAGCCGACGAGGATCAGGACCATCCCGACGAGGACGGCGAGCTCGACGAGCGGGAACGGCGCCCAGGGCGCCTTGGGGGCCTCGAGCTTGCGCGCCCGGCGATCCGCCACGGGCGGCGGCGCGGGCGCCGCCCTCCCCGTGACCGGCGCCGGACGGACGACCGGGCCTCCCGGCCCGGTGCGCTTGCGGCTGCGCCTGCCCATTCAGTCCCTCACGCGAAGCCCGGCGCGGCGCGCCGGGCGGCGGGTCTCGGGCACCCCGAGGAGAGCTTGACGTGCCACCAGCCCGCGAGCATCCCGACGAGGCCGAGGCGCGGCCGGACCTGCCAGACGCCGCACCCGCCCTCTCCGAGCTGCTTGTTCGAGACCGTCTCGAACT